>JAJFVM010000106.1 GCA_021371805.1 bacterium | reverse complement strand
AACTAAGTTTTGAATTTATAAGGGATAAAATATTATTTATCGCCGTTAACTATTTGGAGTGGAAAAATGCAAATGCTTCTTTGGTCATTAGTTATTTTCTTCGGTCGCATTATAGATGTTTCACTTGGCACGATCAGGATTAACTTCATAATCAGAAGAAAGAAATTTTTTGCAGCATTTATCGGATTTTTTGAAGTCACCATTTTTGTTGCAGTAATTGCAAGGGTTATTCAGGATTTAAATAATAATATTTACGGAATATTTGCGTATGGAGCAGGATTTGCCGTAGGCACATTGATCGGCATTACTATTTCTGATAAGCTTTCCAGAGATTTAATAAGTACCAATATAATTTCCACAACAAAAGCGGATAAGATTGAAGAATGTTTAAGACGAGAAGGTTTTGGTGCTACATGTTATAACGGATTTGGTAAAAACGGAAATGTTAAGATTATTAATGTTGTCTGCAGGCAGAACTATTTTCCAAAGTTAAATAAAATAATCTTTGAAATAGATCCTGAAACTTTTATAACATCTCATACTCTTGAAAATCAGCGGGGCGGATTTTTATATGGATTGAAGAAAAAATGATCTGTTGCCTGCAATCTTTAGATCAAGTATTTTTTTGAACTTAACTCTTTTTTTCAATTAAAATAAGGTTATAATCGTTAAATGATTTAGTATAATAAATATTTAATATAATAAAATGAAAGTCAAAAAACTATGAACAAAGGTCAACCGATAGTACTGGTATCAAGTTATGCTCCAAGATTATGCGGAATTGCTACTTTTACCGAAGAGGCAAGGGAGTTTCTTAAGAAGCTATATGTTACCAGAGATGTACTTGTTATAAGCCATATTGACGGAGCCGGTGAGGGTGTATTTCCGTTAATTGATACAAAGAAACGTTTCTGGTGGAAACCTGTTGTTAAACAAATAAAGAAGCTGGCTCCGCATGTCGTACATATTGAGCATGAATATGGATTATATGAATATGTGGATGAAAGAGGGATAGGAGACGGTAATGCCGGATTCCTGGAATTTCTTGATGCGATAAGTGAATATCCTATTGTCGTTGAGCCCCATACCGTTCACGGCAGGCTCAGGGATTTTGAAGAGAATTTCATATATGAATTGTGTAATACGGCGGATATAGTTATTTTTAAAAGCGAATACCAGAAATGGAGACTTAACTGGACTTTTACTCAAAGGAAATGGAAGATGCCTAATAATATAATGATTATTCCACATGGTGCAAGACCGGATATGCAGTGGGAAGATGAAAATATCCCAAGATTAAAAGAAGAACTAGGTCTCAATAAATTAGAATATTTAAGCAGCAATCTTGTTGGTTTGATCGGATGGATACAATCAAACAAGAGATGGGACATACTGACTTCCATGTGGGAAGAAATATCTCTTGAGATAAAAATGAAAACCGGGGAGTCATGGGATTTACTGGCAGCAGGTGCAATGAGAGATCCAAATCATATGAGTGATTATGAAAAATACAGGCAGGAAATCGAATTACTGGAGCAAAAAGGGTTTGCGCATTATTATGAGTTCATACCAAGAGGGGAAAAATATTATAAGATTATGGCAGTTTGTGATTTTATAGTTTTACCTTCAGTTGATGAAACACAATCAGGAACTCTTGCAAGAATAATTGCACTTAATAAGCCATTTATAACAACTGCTCCAATGGAAGGCCTTACTGCACAGGCTCTTGAAAGTGAAGGCGGATTGCTGTTTACATCAAAAAAAATGTTAAAGGAAAAAGTTATCCAGCTGGCGTGTGACAGGAATTTAAGAAAGGAGTTTTCCGGAAACCTGAAGAAATATCTTAATAAAGTTGTTTCATGGGAGGTAATTGTAAAACAATATAAGTATGCATATAAACTTGCACGGCTAAAAAAGATTAAATCAATAGAGGTAGATTTACCTCCTGATTTTTAAATCATCTTACAATATCCAGTCTCTTTGCAGCAAGATATGCCATCACAAAACATATATTTGATTCCGCCCCTTGGTTTAAATTCACACCTTCAGGGTTTAATGCGTCGTAGCAAGCAAAATCCTTATCTATGAGCATGGTATTGTTTATGTTGTTGCCAATGAACCATCCATACCATTTTTTTGCCCAATCCAAATAGAATTTGTCCGCGGTTGCATTGTATGCTTTCTCGAGACAGCGGACCATATAGCTTGAATCGATAGGCTGCTGGTCATAGAGAGCTTTACTGCCACCCTTAAAATACCAGCCATTGTTGCCAATAGGTGCCGGAATGTTATTTTCCTGGCAAATCTTAATTAAGAAATCCGTAGTTTTTTTTGCAATTTCCAGACTGGTCCTGCAGCCCCTTTTAATATAAATATCCCACAATGACCATGGAATTATCGCATTTGCATAAACCAGGTAATTTTCAAACCAGGTCCAGTCTGGAGAAGATGCAGTAGAATACAAATTATGAAGTTTCGTTTTTAATATATCTTCCAGATCATCAGGATATTCTGAATTTACAAGACCCAGTAAAGCTGCTGAAATTGCTCTTGGAGAAGTCCATTGGTAAGCATCTTTAATAAGATTTTCAATGATACTTCTCAGTTCTGTTTTAATGTTTTTATTTTTTTGGGTAGCCAGAAGAGACCATAAAGTTATTCCATAAGCTTCTGCCATATTTGGTTTAGAATTATATTCTTCATTCTTAAATGAACCGGCTCCCTGGTTTTCATAATAAAAGTGATAGAGCAAACCATCTTCTCTTTTTGCTCTTAATATAAAATCCAGATAGATTTTTTGTAAATTTTCTTCTTTAAGTTCATTGGCAATAATAAGAGCCCTGGCCTGATCCTCTATAGCGTATCCGAATTCCGGAGCAGGCTTGTCTAATTTAGCATGCTGGTAAATTCCTATATCCGTGGTTAACGATTTTATTTTTTTCAGTATATCCATTATGGTTTCCTCAAGTTTTATTACAACTATTGATGAGAGTTAATCAAAATATTATTTTTTTATCTTTACTTAATATGTTTATCCATATTAAAACTTCAGAATAAATTCTTTTTCCAGGACCATATAAAAAAGTCTTAAATGCTGAAGTGCAACATTGTGCCAGGTCATCAGTCTTCCGAATTCATAAGTTTTTCTTTCAATCTTCAGTTTCTTTTGAGGATTTTCGCATATATCGATTACTGCATCTGCTATAGCAGCAGAATCCCGGAAAGGTACAAGGATACCCCTGTCCTCTGCCAGGACATCTTTTGCGTACAAATAAGGAGTTGAAATGCAAACTTTACCCGCACCTATAGCATATGCTAATGCACCTGAAGCAGATTGCTGCGGATCCAGATACGGGGTAATATAAATATCAATAACTTTCAGCCATTCAATTAGCTCTTCAAGAGAGATATACTCATTTATAAACTTTACATTATCAGTTAAATCATATTCTTTTATTTTTTCTTTTAGAAAATCTCTGTATTTTTCTCCCGCTGTCTGCAGCACGACAGGATGTGTCTGCCCGATGATCAAATATAAAATGTTATTAAACCGGTTTTTTATTTCTTTTAAAGCTTCTATTGTATATTCAAGCCCTTTTACTTCCGATAAGAGATTTATATTGCCAAGAATTATTCTGCCGTCCAATCCTTTTTTCTTTTTATGTGCATCGTTAGGTTCAAGAGGTATATCTGGTACACCATGAGGGATAATTTCTATATTTTCTTCCGGATAATTGTATTTTTTTATAAGTTTTCCTATGCTCTCCGGCATCATTACTATAACTTTTTCCGCAAATTTTATTACATCTTTTAAAACCAGGCCATACCCTTTGTTTGGATCATCCGGAATTGTGTGAGTCGTTATAATAATAGGTTTTTTTACTAATTCCAGCAATTTGATAATATATTCTCCAAATTCTCCGCCATATAATCCAAATTCATGTTCCAGCAGAATAAAATCTGCATCGGATTTATTGATATAATCGGCAGCTTTTATATAGGATTCAATTTTGTTCTGATTAATTTTAAATTTAACCTCCGGCGGATATACAATTTTGTCTTCTGGTTTGATTAATGCCATAATTTCTGCCTTGGAGTATGGATTTATAAGGTTAATTGCTTCAGTCAGGTCTTTTGTGTAAGTGGCAATACCACATTTTCTTGGAACAGATGATGATATATATATTCCATTAACACGTTTAGTTTTTTCTTTTAAAACTTTTTTAAGCTTTTCCAAAATAAATCCTCTTCGGGAGCTATTCTATGAAGATTGCAATCTTTTTTAGAGTTTTTAAAAGGACATGCCAATATCAAATATTAGCATTAAATACATATAAATACAAAAATATCTGATTTTGACTGCAAACACGATTGTTGTGGTATTAGATTCGGAAGGCAGAGTAAAAGTATGAAATAAATTTGAATTTTAATTAGCAGCTAATAAACAGTTTAGCGAATAATTATCATAAAAATCCGAATTAAAAAAAATTTAAGTGAAATTCAGACAGATAGTTCAATAAAAATTATTTGTCTCCT
>JAJFVM010000242.1 GCA_021371805.1 bacterium | reverse complement strand
TGGCAGGAGCCGCGCGCCGCTTGCCGCCGAAGTAGGGGAATGGTGCTGCGAGTGTCACTTCGCCTCCCTGCATGCCGGGCGGGTGCACCGGCCCTGATCGTTGAGAATTTTGTGGGAAATTTTCTGAATTATTTGTATTTTTGTCCGATAACATAGCCTTTTTTAAGTCTTCTAATTTACTCCTGTTTATACTCCCTATGATGTTTCTCCCTGTCTTTTCATTAGTTTCTTTCAAAAGTCCCTCTGCGTTATCTTCAACATCTTTATCTGAAATTTTTTTTACGGAAATTCTTCTTTTAAAATAATTTGAGAAAGGCCAGCATTCGTCTTCAGGACTTTCCTTGGCTAAATTTATATAGTGGTCTATATCGGCATCAAATCTATCTGCATTATAAACTATGATGGACTCAAGTGTCTGCGGTTCAACAGGAGAGCCGTATTCTTTTTCGCCATGATGACTCAATATTATATGAAGAATTGCTCTTTTTAATTCAACCGGAAAATCTTTGATTTTTTCAATCTTATCCAGAACCATTCCATAGCCTATAGTTATATGTCCAATCAAATTTTCATCGTCTTCGTTGATGTGCAAAAAGTTTTCAACGGAATATCCTATTGTTTTACCTATATCATGCAGGATAGCACCGCAAATCAATAAATCCTTATTTATCGATTTATTTTCTTTGTTATATGTGCCGACAATAAATTCACAGATTCTTGCAACAGAAATAGTATGCAGGAGCAATCCCCCTACAGAAGCATGGTGGTTCTTCACGGCAGCGGTGGAGTTGCAGAACTTCTCAAGGAATTTTTCGTCATCAAAAAAGTCTTTAAGTAAAGTCCTGACAAATATGTTTCCGGAATTATCTATATAGGATTTCAAATCATTGATTAATATTTCTCTTGATTTTTCATCAATTATACGGCCTTTAAAATCAAAAACCGAATAATCTATTTCTTTTTCATCAACTTTTTTTAAATTCCTGATAAATATCTGTTTGCCCGACCAGTCTTTAACTTCCCCCTCAACAAATACTACATCTTTCTTTTTAAAACTGTTAATATCAATTAATTTGATGGCCTCGCTCCAGATTTTTCCGGCAATCTTGCCGGTCATATCCTGAAGCTCCAGATCACAAAAATATTTGTCATTCTTATCTTTTTTTGTATCTTTTTTGGTTACCAGAAAGGTTGACTTTACTTTATCTCCGGTTTGAAGCTCTGCAATAAATTGTTTTTTATCTTCCATCATTTTTTTTAATGTCCCAACTTTTAAAATATTTTATCTTATTATAATCAGTCATATCGTATTGAATAGGAGTTATTGAGATATAGCCGTTTTTTACCGTACAATAATCACCTTCATCACATTTTGTAATTTCAACGAATTCACCGTCCATCCAGTAATAATCTCTGCCCCTAGGATCTGAGCGCTTTAAAAAGTAATCCCTGAATTTCGCATCGCTTTGTGTGGTAATTTTAACTCCTTTAATCTTCCCCTCCGGTAAATCCGGTATATTTATATTTAAAAGCGTTTTTTCGGGGAACTGGCCATTCTTAAAAATCCTATTAGCCATATTCAGTGCAAATTTTGCTGAAAACTCATAATCCGGTTCAGTATAGCTGTCAACAGAAATTGCTATTGATGGAATCCCATTGGAAATGCCTTCGGTAGCCGCCGATACTGTTCCTGAATATATTATATTTTCTCCCATGTTTGAGCCTCTGTTAATTCCTGAAATAAGTAAATCCGGCTTAACTCCTAAAAGCTCATGATATAACTTAACACAATCTGCAGGAGTACCATTTACACCATAACCATAAAAATTACCATCTCTGTATTCTTTTCTGACCCAAATAGGGTCAAAAACAGTAATTGCATGCCCTACCGCACTTCTTTCAAATTCAGGAGCAATAATTTTTATCTCAAAACCATCATCATCCTTAAAAATTTTATAAAGAGCATATATCCCCGGAGCTTCAATACCGTCATCGTTTGTAAGTAAAATTAGCTTTTTTGTCATATATTTCGCTATATTTATATTAAATTCATAAAAAACTTGCTTAATGCTTAATTTAATAATTAAAAATATAATATCTATTATCATACACCAGGATTTAATATATTTTATAATTAAAATAGTTTTAATTCCATAAAACTAAAAAAATAAAATCTCTTATTTCAAAGGGGAATTAGAGATTTTTGAGATGAGAAGAATCTTCATTCTTCAGAGCCAAAAAAAATAAAATCAATTTTAAATTTATATTAAAATCCATATTAATTAAAAATAATTATGAGTATTGTCACTATATTTAATTTTTAAAAAATTATTAATATGATTGTTAACATATATCAAATTTAATATGAACTATAAATAATTATTTTGATTTATTTTGATTATTTAATATAATATTTTTATAAGCTTTTAAATATTTTTCATAAAATAACAAATATTTGTCATAATATAATAGCAATAATTACTTCTTTTAATTGAAAGGATTGTTTATGAAGGAATTTGATTTATCAGACAAAGTTGCCGTAATAACTGGTGCTGCGCATGGCATTGGCAAAGCAATAGCAGATAAATTCTCTCAGCATGGTTCTCAAACAATTATTATTGATATTAATAATTCTGAAGCAAAGAAAACTGAGGAAGAAATTAATAAAAAATATAATAATACC
>JAJFVM010000226.1 GCA_021371805.1 bacterium | reverse complement strand
CAACATAATTATATTTATTGGTGGTTAAAAAACCCGGAATTGCCCCCTTTATTTCTGCTCCGATCTTCACATTGTCATAATTTGTCAGATCTTCGCCTTCTACTGAATTGATTGTCTCTTCCTGAATATCGCCGGTATTATCGGTGCTGCCATTCTGTGCAGTATTCTGCACGCTGTTATTTGAATTGGTATTATCGGAACTGCCGGTTGCCGTGCATGAAATCATGCCGGTGATCAGTAAAAAAACGATTATAAAAATAGCTGAAAAAGCAATAAGCTTAATTTTTTTATTATTTTTTGAAATACATGTTCTCATTTATAACCTTTTTTCCATTGATTATTTTTTAATAATATTAGAATCCTGTTTATATATAAACTTTATACCGGAACTAAATAAAATAAAAGCATTATAAAATAGAATTATATTTTTTTGAATAAAATATGTAAAATTAATATAATAAGTAAACACTAATAAAATTAGTTTTTATTTTTTAAATTAATGGAGGGGAAAGTGACATCAATTGAAATAGTAGGGATAATAGCAATAATTCTGATTTCAACATTTTCATTAATAGGAATCATAATTTCAATTCCGCTTTTCAAAGTTCTGACAAGATTAAGGAAAATAACAGAAAAAATAAATAATTTAACGGGTGAATTAGATGTCACCGTAAAAAAATTGAATGAAGAAATTGGTGATATCGGGCAATTAACTAAAAGCGCAGGTTCAATTGTCGAGCAGCTTGAAAAGATAATTAAATTGGCGAGGATATTGATCAGCAGTCCAATTATAAAGATAATAAGTACTACGGCAGGATTTATGAATGCCATGTCAAAAGATTCCAAAAAAAATAATAATTCAAATAAGGAGGGAGTATAAATGAACGATTCTAACAAAGAAAACGAAAAAAGCATATTTTTGCCCGTTTTTTTCTCTTTGCTCGTAGGATTTGCGGCTGGGGCAGTGACAGGTTTAATGTATGCCCCTAAATCAGGGAAAGAAATAAGACAGAATATAAAAGGCAAGAGTGAAGAATTGATTGAAAAAGGTAAAAAAAGCTATGAAGTCATTTCCGATAAGACAAAAGATATTATTGACAAAGGTAAGGAAAAAATATCAGAATTGAAAGACAAAGGAGAAGAACTAATCGAAATAGGAAAGACGAAAGTCAATGAAACAAAAGATGTTATTGTTGATAAAATAAATAAAGGTAAAAAAGAAGCCGAGGAAATAAGCGATTATCTTCAGAGCTAATATTTTATTACCGGAATTATTGAAATTACCTATTTGATTTGGTTTTTAAAAATATTAAACTTATGTTTTTAAAATGCATTACTATTTATAATCGGTTAATCTAGAAAGTCAGTTATTGTTAGATAAAAATACAGCTAAAAAAGTTTTAAATAAATTGTTGTGCAGCGGCGGACAGTTTGGAGAAATATTTGTTCAACGAAAAGTTTCCAATAATATAAGGCTTGATGACAATAAAATTGAAAATGCCTCAAGCGGATTTGAAAATGGATGCGGTCTAAGGCTTATTTATAAGGATAGCACTTATTACGCTTTCCTGGATTCTTTGGAAGAGGATAAGCTGCTTGAAAGTGCCAAAATACTAAGTGCAGCTGTAAACAGTTCAAATGCAAACAAGGCAATGAACCTTAGTGACTCCGCAAGTGTTTATAATGTGAATATATTAAAATATCCAAATGAAGTTTTGCCTGACATAAAAAAGGGAATTCTTCTAAATGTTAATGAGACCGCAAGAAACGCATCGTCAAATATTTTCCAGGTTACGGCAGTACTTTCTGATACCGAGGAGGAAATATTTATTGCCAATTCAGAGGGAGTTTTTGCACGGGACTTTAATGTAAAGACCCTTCTGGCAGTAAATGTTATTGCAATAAAAGGCAGTGAGATAAGAACAGGATATAAGTCGCTTGCAAAAACAAAAGGTTTTGAGTTGTTTGAGGAAAAGAAACCACGTACGGTTGCAAAACAAGCTGCCGAGATGGCAATTAATATGCTTGATGCTATAAATGCTCCTTCGGGTATTTTACCTGTAATAATAGGTCCGGGTTTCGGAGGAGTTATTTTTCATGAAGCCTGCGGCCATGGACTTGAAGCAGATGCAATTGTAAAAAATGCCTCGGTATTTAAAGATAAAATAGGGAAGAAAATAGCTTCGGATATTGTTACGGCTATAGATGACTCAACATTGCCGTATCACTGGGGATCATATAAGTTTGACGGAGAAGGATGCCCTTCCCAAAAAAATATTTTAATAGAAAATGGAGTTCTTGCAAGTTATCTCCTTGATATAAAATCTTCAAAAAAATTAAACCTGCCTTTAACCGGCAACGGAAGAAGACAATCGTACAGGGATATTCCATTCCCGAGAATGAGTAATACTTTTATAAATACGGGAAAAGAAAAACCGGATTTGATACTCGGCTCTGTAAAAAAGGGTGTTTATGCTAAAGAATTTTCCGGCGGACAGGTTGATCCGGCAACAGGGGATTTTGTTTTCGGGATCAGTGAGGGATATCTTATAGAAAACGGAAAACTTGGCAGCCCGATAAAAGGAGCAACATTGATAGGAAACGGACCGGAAATATTAAATAAAATAGAAGCAATAGGAGATGACCTGGATTATGCACCTGGATTTTGCGGTAAAAACGGGCAATCCGTTTCAAATGAAGTTGGTCAACCTACAATCAAGATAAGTGAGATAACGGTGGGAGGAACAGGCACATAATGGCTGAATTATTGAAGAAAGAAGTTGCTGAAAAAGATATCGATCTGGGAAGAAAAATATCTTTGCTTTTAGATAAAACAAAAGTAGATGAATACGAAGTCTATATATCGAATTCAATAGACAATGAGGTGGAGATATTCGAAGGCGAAGTCGAGTCATTATCTTATTCTGATTCAAAGGGAGTAGGCATAAGAGTATTTAAGGAAAAAAAGATAGGATATTCTTATTCAACTTCTTTTGAAGAAAATAATATAAAGGACTGCATTGAAAAAGCAATACTTAATTCTAAAATTACAGTTGAAGAAGATATAAACGGACTCCCCTTGAGAAATGAGTATAAATATACTCAAAAACCTGAAATAGAAAAATATTTATATAATGAGGATTTTTTTAAGGCTACCATTGAAGATAAGATAGAAATTTCCAGGAACCTTGAAAAAATAGCAAAAGGAAAAGATAAAAGAATTTCAGGAGTGGATTCCTTAAACTACAGCGATAACTTTTCTGAAATTACCATGCTTAATTCACATGGTTTTGAAGGTTCCTATAAAAGTACAAGCTGTTTTTTATTTTTAAATATTATTTCAAAAGAAAAAGAAGATACTTCAACCGGGTTCGGTTTTTCATATGAAAGAGACCCTAAAAAGTTAGATCTTGAAGTAATTGCCGGAGAAGCTACAAAAAAATCTCTTATGCTTCTTGGTTCAAAAAAAATAAAGTCGAAGTCCGCAGATATTTTACTGGATAATTTAGTTGCTTCACAGTTTCTTGGGATTATTGCGTCAATCCTGACGGCAGATAGTGTTCAAAAAGGAAAATCATTATTTAAAAATAAGATCGGTGAAAAAATATTTAAGCTGAACGTAAATATATTTGACAACGGCATAATGAAGAACGGATATTCCTCAAAGCCGTTTGATGCTGAAGGGGTAAACAAAGGGAATACTCAGATTTTCAAAGACGGAGTTTTAAATACATATCTTTATGATTGTTATACCGCAAGAAAAGATAAAACATTAAGCACAGGCAATGCGGTAAGAGCTTCATATAAATCAACTCCTGCGGTGGGCGTATCCAACTTCTATATTGAGCCGTCTTCCAAAACCAGCCTCAAGGATATTTTAAAAAGTATCGACGACGGTTTTTATGTTACAGATATAATAGGACTTCATTCCGGTGCAAATTCGATTACAGGAGATATAAGTGTGGGTGCGAAGGGATTATGGATTAAAAACGGCAGCTTTGATTTTCCGGTAAAAGAGGTAACTATTGCTACTGACATATTGAGCTTCTGCAAAAATATTGAGGCTATCGGTGATGATTTGAAATTCTTTCCTTCGGGAGGTTTTATAGGAAGTCCGAGCCTGCTGATAAAGGATATTGCTGTCAGCGGAATTTAAATGGAGAAAATTAATTTGGAAATTTTTAAATCCGTTATTTTAGGTTTGATTCAAGGACTTACAGAGTTTTTTCCTGTCAGCAGCTCCGGTCATTTAGTTATTTTCCCTTATTTTTTTAACTGGAATGAACCTTCAATTTTTTTTGCCGTAACTCTTCATTTAGCAACACTGATAGCATTGCTTACGGTTTTATATCGGGATGCCTGGCGTATCATCAGAATTTTTTTTGCCGGGATTTTTATAAAAAAATATAGGACGGACAGCAATTTTAAATTAGCTTTATATATCATTCTTGCCATAATTCCTGCTGCGGCTGCAGGATATTTATTTAATGATTTAATAGAATCTTTATTTTCAAAACCGATATTTGCAGCTTTTTTCCTGATAATAACAGCACTTATCCTTATTTTATTTGAATTCATCGGTAAAAAAAATGAGCATAGATTCATGGAAAAAACCGGAAGCTTAAAGAAAATAAACTGGGCATCTGCGCTTGTGGTAGGTATTGGTCAGGCAGTTGCAATATTACCAGGAATATCCCGCTCCGGAGTAACCATTTCTTCTGCCAGGATATTCGGCATAAAAAGAGAAGAAGCTGTCAGATTCTCTTTTTTGATTTCCATTCCCGTAATACTCGGCTCTTTTGTTTTTGAAATGGCAAAAGGTTTAAAAAACCCCGGAATTAGTGCAAACAATGATATAAACGCAATAATCGGCGTCATAATAGGATTTATCGCAGCATATCTTTCAGGGTTGTTTGCTGTAAAATTTTTACTAAGATTTTCAGCAAAAAGAAATCTTAATATCTTTGCAATATATTGTGTGTTAATATCGGCAATATTTTTTATTGTTTATTTTATAAGAAAATAATTTTGATTTAAAAAATTATATTTATAATGCTTTGTAATAATTTGCAAAAAACTGGTTTTTGTTTTTTAAATATAGTATGTAAATTTTTATAATAATCTTAAAATAAATTTATGAAAGGATGATAATGAAGGGGGTTATACTGGCAGGGGGTCTTGGCTCAAGGTTAATGCCATGCACAAAAGTTACAAATAAACATCTGCTTCCCGTATATGATAAACCTATGATTTATTATCCCATAATGACGCTTGTAAATTCAGGGATAACGGATATTTTAATTGTTACTGGTGGAAATCATGCCGGTGAATTTTTAAGACTGCTTGGCAATGGGAAAGAATTTGGTTTAAAAGACATCTCGTATACGTTTCAGGAGGGTGAAGGCGGGATTGCTGATGCTTTAAAACTTGCTGAGCATTTTGCAAAAGATGAGAAAGTGTTTGTTATTCTTGGGGATAATATAGTGGAAGATAATGTTAAAAAGCATGTAGATGATTTTATCAGGCAGCCTAACGGAGCGAAGGTATTTTTAAAAGAAGTTTCAGATCCTAAAAGGTTCGGGGTTGCTGCAATAAAAGATGGAAAGATAATTTCAATTGAGGAAAAGCCTGAAAATCCAAAATCCAATCTGGCTGTTTGTGGTTTATATATGTATGATAACGAAGTTTTTAATATTGCTAAAAACCTTAAGCCATCAAACAGAGGTGAGCTTGAAATAACAGACGTCAATAATGAATATATCGGAAGGGGGAACATGACTTATTCAATCCTTAACGGCTGGTGGACAGATGCAGGAACTTTTGAATCCTTGTTTAAAGCAAGCTGTCTTATTGCTGCCCAGAAGAGTAAATGAATAGTTTCCCGGATATTTAATTTAAATTTTTACAATATTAGCAGAATTACAAAAGAAGCATTTGTCTACTCTTAAATCAAAGCCCCAGCTTTTTTCCGAGATTTTGTAAACCCACGCATAAGGTTCCTTTTTGTAGTTTAAGTCGTTTTTATAAATCAAAACATCACCTTTTTCCTGTGCATGACCTATAAATTTTTCGGTGTTGCCGCAATCAAGACACTTATACATTTATAATCCTCCTATTCTTTAAAATAATATGATAAAATAATACTTTAATTATATTAAATATAATATTACTTATCAATATTTATATCAAATAGTATTATTATATATATTAAATTTATACTTATAATCCTAATATTTGGTATCTTTTTATACTGAGTTTATATCCGGATCAATATTGTTATTTGAGATTTTTTACTATTGTGGGTTTTATGTTCATACTCTTAGGGAGGCAGATTAAGTGATTATTTTTCATCTCAGATTGATAAATTTATTCCTGTAACAAGTGCAGTAATTTTTACGATTAATTATAAAGTTGAAAATGGTGACATCACTGAAAAACACGAAGTTATTTTTGTTAATATTTCCGAGATAGAAATTATTGAATATTTTTAAATATGACCTGCAGTTTGATTTTTAATATATTTTTTTGGAAGTCTTTATTTACAATTGTTTTTGTTTCGATGTAAAATAATAGCTCAAATTAGAAAAGTTTATTTACAGAAGGTTTCAATTATAGGAGGGGTGTATATTATGGTGATGGAAATTACAGATTCAAATTTCGACAGTGAAGTTATAAAATCCGATATTCCGGTACTTGTTGATTTTTGGGCGGTATGGTGCGGTCCATGTAAGATGGTAGCTCCTGAAGTTGAAAAGCTTGCCGTAGAGAAAGCAGAAGTTCTAAAAATAGGAAAGTTAAATGTTGATGAAAACAGGGATACCGCAATCAAATACAGCATTACAAGCATACCTTCTCTTCTATTGTTTAAAAATGGCCAGATGGTAAAAAAACTTGTAGGAGCTATGTCAAAAGACAGAATATTATATGAAATTTCTTCCTTTCTATAATATTTATATTTTATGGAAGTCCGGCTATTTCTTAACAAAATAATTTTATTAAGATTATCGACTGAACAAATATTTTATAATTATAGAGTAATATTATTAATAAATAAGTTTGCATCAATCCTGGGTTCTTTATCCAGGACAATCGGGTCTTTATAGCTTTTTTAAAATCAGCAATATGGGTAAAACTTAATAATTTCCATAATCCTGAAATAGCGAATATTAAAAATTATTTTACCAATTCTTGATTAATAAATTGCTTATGGCTGTATTTTATATCGGAACTTCAGGGTATTCTTACAAAGACTGGGAAGGTGAATTTTATCCCGGGGATGTCAGAGCAAACGGGTATCTGGAATATTACAGCAGATTTTTTAATACAGTTGAAATAAATTCGACTTATTACAGTCTTCCTAATTCTTATTTATTTTACAACATCCTTAAAAAAACACCTGAAAAATTCTTACTTTCATGCAAAGCTCATTCTTCAATGACTCATGAAAGAAATGCCGATGATGTTGTTTTTAAAAGTTTTTTAAATGCGCTGGATCCTTTAATGCAGACAGATAATCTGGGTGTTGTTTTATTTCAATTTCCTTATTCTTTTTATTTTAATAACCTGAATCTAAGATATATTGAAAAAGTTAAGAATAAATTCAAAGAAATAGATATAGCGTGTGAATTCAGGAATTCAAGCTGGATAAATAATAAAACTCTTAAGTTTCTTGAAGGATTAAACATAGGTTTCTGTAATGTTGATGAACCGGAACTTCCAAAGCTTCTGCCGGCTACAAATTTTGTAACAAGCGAAATATTTTATCTTCGTTTTCATGGAAGGAATGCTTTAAAATGGTGGAACTGCAAGGAAGCTTTTGAAAGATATGATTATATGTATAAAAAAGAGGAACTGGAGGAATGGCTTCCGAAAATACATGAAGCTTCGAAAAAAGTAAAAAAGGTATTAATTTATTTCAATAACCATTATAAGGCAAAAGCGGTAAAATCAGCTGACTTATTAATAGATTTACTAAATTTAAGACAAGAACAATAAATAACCCAGCCCCGTACTTGCAGTCTGTCCGGAATTAAAAAATATTAAATTATAAAAAATACTATGATTTTGCATAAAATAATTTATATAGATCCGGCAGTGCAGACTGATTTTATTTTTTACTTCACAAATCATGCTTAATTATATAAAATCATTAAGATAATCTTTGGGATAAATATCTTTATATAATTTTTTTTCTTTTTATTAATTTTTGCTATTTTACGCGGGGATTTTAAAAGAATGTTTAAAAAAGCATCAAATAATGTAAATTTTGTTGAACTGGAAGAAAATATACTCAGGTTCTGGAAAAAAGAAAATATTTTTGGCAAAACACTGGAAGCCACAAGGAATAATCAAAAATTTATATTTTATGAAGGTCCTCCGACTGCTAACGGTGCACCTGGAGTGCATCATGTATTGTCCAGAGTTTTTAAAGATATATTTCCAAGGTATAAGACTATGAAGGGTTATCATGTTGCAAGAAAGGCCGGTTGGGACACTCATGGTTTGCCTGTTGAAATAGAAGTTGAAAAAAAACTTGGAATAAATTCAAAAAAAGAAATAGAAAAAATCGGAATTGAAAAATTCAACAAGCTTTGCAGAGAAAGCGTTATGAGATATGAGGACGAATGGAAAAGAATGACGGAGCGGATTGCTTTCTGGATTGATCTGGATAACGCTTATTTTACTTTTAAGAATGATTATATCGAGACTGAATGGTGGATTTTAAAAACGATATGGGATAAAGGACTGCTATATGAAGGACACAAAATAGTGCCGTATTGTCCAAGATGCGGAACTGCTTTATCTTCACATGAGGTAGCTCAGGGCTACAAAGATGTGGAAGATCTTACCATTATCGTTAAATTTCCACTAAGGGATGAAAAAAATACATTTCTTATGGTATGGACAACAACACCATGGACATTGATTTCAAATGTGGCATGTGCGGTAAACAAAAATGCGGAGTATATTACCGTTGAATACGAAAATGAAAAATTGATTTTAAATAAAAATTTAGCCGGCAGCGTTTTTAAAGATAAACAGTACAGTATTTTAAATAAGTTTAAAGGTGAGGAGCTTTTAAATAAAAGATATGAGCCGGTATATGATTATGCCGGCGGCAATAAGAATGCATTTAAAGTAATACACGGAGATTTTGTTTCAACAGAGGAAGGGACAGGTATAGTGCATATTGCTCCGGCTTTTGGAGAAGACGACATGAATGCAGGCAGGGAAAATGATTTGCCTGTAGTACAAATGGTTGATGATGAGGGTAACTTTAAGGATAATGTTGAAAAATTCGGGAAAATGTCCATAACACAAGCTAATCCTCTTGTTATTGATGATATAAGAGACCGTAATCTTTTGTTTAAGATTCAGAAAATGGTCCACTCATATCCATATTGCTGGAGGTGTGACAGCAGGCTTATTTATTATGCTAAAAAAAGCTGGTATATAAAAACATCAAGTATAAAAGAAAATTTAATCAAATCCAATAAAGATGTTAACTGGTATCCCGAGCATATAAAAAACGGCAGATACGGGAAATGGCTTGAGAATAATATTGATTGGGCACTGACGAGGGAGAGGTATTGGGGAACCCCGCTTCCTATATGGCAGGATAAAAATGGACATAAGGTATGTATCGGAAGTATTGAAGAATTGCGTAAATTGGGCAGAAATGTTCCTGAAGATTTGGATCTGCATAAGCCGTTTGTTGATGATATTAAAATAAGATGTAAAATTTGCGGACAGGAAATGGTCAGGACTCCGGAAGTGATAGACGTATGGTTTGATTCAGGTTCAATGCCCTATGCGCAATATCATTATCCTTTTGAAAATAAAGAATTGTTTAATGAAAATTTTCCAGCTGATTTCATTTGCGAAGCAATTGATCAGACAAGAGGCTGGTTTTACACATTGATGACAATTTCAACTATACTTTTTAATAAATCATGTTACAAAAACGTACTGTGTCTCGGTTTGATTAATGATGAAAACGGGCAGAAAATGAGCAAATCAAAAGGCAATATTATAAAACCCTGGGATATTTTAGATAAACAAGGTGCAGATGCGCTAAGATGGTATCTGTTTACGTCGGTTTCGCCATGGCTGCCAAAAAATTTTTCAATTAAAGGCGTAGATGAAGTTGTCAGGAAGTTTTTACTGACGTTATGGAACACATATTCGTTTTTTATTATTTATGCAAATATCGATAATTTCAATCCTGTAAAATATGATCTGCCTGTTAAAGAAAGATATGAAATTGACAGATGGATCTTGTCGGAGCTAAATATAACGGTTAAAAAAGTAAATGAGTTTCTTGAAATTTTTAATGTCACGGACAGCGGCAGGCTTATTCAGGATTTTGTGGATAATCTTTCCAATTGGTATGTAAGAAGATGCAGAAGGAGGTTCTGGAAAAGCGAAGAAGACAAGGATAAAATAAGCGCCTATAAAACATTATATGAATGTCTTTTAACTCTTTCAAAGCTTTGTGCTCCTTATATTCCTTTTATAAGTGAGGAGATATATAAAAACCTGGCAGGAAGTCTGAATACGGGATTTGAAAGCGTACACCTTGAAAAATTTCCTGATTTTATCGAATCAGATATTGACATGGATTTAAGTTTTAAAATGGGTGTTGCAAGAAAAGCAGTTGGCCTTGGCCGTTCAGTCAGAAGTAAAATAAATATTAAAATCCGTCAGCCGCTTCCAGGTGCCGTAATCTATGTTGGAAAAGACAGTGAAAAAATCAATGCAATAAATCATTTTGCCGATGTGATAACAGAGGAGCTTAATGTTAAGAAAATAAGTTTTGCAAATAATCTGGAAGATCTTGTTTCTTATAATATAAAACCCAACTTAAAGCTTCTGGGATCAAAGTACGGCTCATTGGTTCCTGCAATCAGAGAGGCGCTTTTAAATGAAAATCCTATGCAGGTTGCTCTTAAGGTAAAAAATAATAAAAACATTAATATAATCTGCAATAAAAGAAAGATTGAACTTCTTCCCGAGGAAGTCCTGGTTGAAGCAACAGATAAAGAGGGCTTAAGTGTTGAAAGTGACGGAGAAATTACAGTTGGGCTTGACACCAAAATTTCAGAAGAGCTTTTAAACGAAGGATTCTGCAGGGAGCTGATACATCATATTCAAAATATCAGAAAAGAAGCAAATTTTGAAATCGAAAATATTATCGAGACACATATAAGTTCCAATAAAAAAATAGAAAAAATTATTGCAGATAATATTGAGTTTATTAAAAAAGAAACCTTAAGCGAAACTTTGGATTTTACAATAAAGGATGATTTGTTTATAAAAGACATTAAGATAGGCGACAGCCAGATAAAGATAGGTCTGAAAGTAATAAGATAAATAGCCATTCAATACATAAAATGGTTAAACATTAAATTTATATATTTGCATTTTCTTAAACAGCTGGCTATCTTTATCGGAGAATAATTAAACATGCACAACAGGAAAATAAAAAATAAATTTTTCAGTTATAGTATCAGGCAGTTCAAGCTTGATTTATTGTTTGGAATATGTGCGATATTTGCAATTATCGTTGATCGGATTACAAAGTATCTTGTTATCAGATATATTCCCCTGGATGGTCAGATTCAATTAATACCTAATTTTTTATATCTGACGCACATAAAAAACAGCGGAGCGGCTTTTGGTATTTTTCAAGGCAAAGTAAACGTATTTATTATTGTATCGATAATTGCCATTGTGCTGATCGTATTTTTAAAGGTGACTTTAAATTTAAATTCTTTTACTTACAATCTTGCACTCGGCTTTATTCTTGGAGGTGCTGCCGGTAATTTATTTGACAGATATTTTATAAGGGAAGTTACTGACTTTATATATGTTGTGCATTTTGCCGTATTTAACGGAGCTGATAGTTTTATTAATATAGGATTTTTTATTCTTGCCATAGTTATTATCAGGAATTATTTCGGCAAAGGCAGCAAGGAGAAAAGCATCAAGGAGAAAAGCAGCAATTAAAATAATTAATGATAAAAAATATTTATAGTTTCTAAAAAAATGATGGAAGAGAAAGATAAAAAGATAATCTTTCATGCTGGTCTTGAAGATAAAGGTTTAAGGATTGACAAATTCTTAGATGGTAAAAATTTAGATATTTCCCGCAGCAAGATACAAAAACTTATAAGTTCAGGCAAAATAAAATCCTCTGGACGTGTTATTTCCAAAAACTGTCTTTTAAAAGGCAATGAAGTCATAGAGATTGAAGATATCAATTCCGCAGCCTGTCAATATGATTATAAACCTCAGGATATTAAGTTAAGAATAATCTATGAAGACGACTATCTTTTAGCCGTATCAAAAGATGCCGGAATTGTTGTCCATCCTGCACCGGGTCATTATGAAGATACTTTAATCAATGCCCTGATCAATTACAATGAAAGATTATCGGGAGTCGGAGGCAGCTTGAGAGCCGGTATTGTACATAGACTCGATAAAGATACTTCCGGAATAATAATTATTGCAAAAGATGAAAAAACGCATGTGATTCTTTCTGAAAAATTTAAACAAAGGCAGGTAAAGAAAACGTACGAAGCTCTTGTTCTGGGTAATTTTAAAGAACCGGAAGGGGTTATCAATATGCCCATAGGACGTTCATTAAAAGACAGAAAAAAAATGGGCGTTACAATTAAAGGAAGGGAATCGCTTACAGATTTTAAAATTATCAGCCAGTTTGATGAGTGCTCTCTGGTTGAAGCATATCCTAAAACCGGCAGAACACATCAGATAAGGGTCCATTTCAGTTATATAAACCATCCGGTTATAGGCGATAAGGATTACGGCAATAAAGAAACTGAAAAGATAGCGAAAGAAGTTGGTTTAAACAGGCAGTTTCTACATGCAAAGAGGATTGTTTTCAGTCATCCGGTAAGCAATATTAAGATTGATTTAAACGACCCTCTTCCTTTAGATTTGCAGGAATGCATCAACAGGTTGTATGATAAATTCAAGATTTAAAATAAAATCGGTTAATAATAATAATAAATATGTTCCCGTAATTTGATTATTTAAATATAATTATTGTTAAGTTTATTATATAATTTCCGATAGAAGTTTTTTTTAGTTTTAATTTAATTATTTTTAAACAAAGGAGTGATTTTTTTGGCTGGCATCAGAAGGATTGTGCTGGATGTTTTAAAACCGCACACTCCTAATTTATTGGAACTTGCTACTCAGCTTGCAGACTTAATAGGAATTGATGGTGTTGATATTTCTTTAACTGAAATGGATCAGAAGGTTGAGAATGTCAAGATAACTCTTGAGGGTTTTTCCATTAATTTTGAAGAAGTGGAAAGGATCATAATACAGTGTGGTGCTTCAATTCATAGTGTGGATAAAGTATCTGCAGGAACCAATTTAATCGAAGAGGTCGCAACGCAACAGGATTAATTTATTATTTTAAAATCTTTTTGGATACATTATTTTAGGTTTTTCATAGGATAAACTGATTTCTTTTATTTGACTGAAATAAAATATATGTTATATAAAAAAGCCGATATATAACAATACCGGCTTTTTTATATTTTAAAATATCTTTGAATAAGAAACAGTTACGTTGACCTTATTTCCTGCTTTATAAATACGATATAAGATATTGCAAAACATATTATTGCCAGAGCAATAATTACAACTATCTGAGGCCAAACCTGAATAAGACTCTGACCAAGTGACAACGGACTTAAAATCATGTTTGAAATATCAGCAGTTGTAACAGCTCTTAGAAATAACTGGCTTCCGCTTGGCACCAGAAGCACGGTAATCGCCTCTGTGAATAGATAAGCAGGTGAAATCCTCTTTATTCCAAGATCGATGTTGAAATTTTTGATTTGTGTTGCAAGAGTTGCATTGTCGCCTACCGGTGCGATTGCATTTGCTACTGCACTTGCAATAATCTGAACAAAGAAGAAGAAGAAAATCCATATTGCAATTGCGGTAAGTATTGATGTCGCTGTCTTATCCATTACTACCGAAAACAGCATCGAGAGTGCCATCCAGAACGTACCATAACAAATACAAATAAAGATAAAAATAAGTATCCGCAGTATTTCCTCGGAATTTGGCGGAACTCCGATAACACGAAGTCCTATACCTGCAATTATCATTACTATGCTGCCTATAATGATTGTCATTGTCGTGATACCGGCCAGAAATTTGCCATTTATTATACTGTCTCTGTAAATAGGCTGGGAAAGAAGTCTGCTTAAATTTTTTGAACTTCTTTCTGTATTTATTGCATCAAAACCAAATACAATCCCTATTATCGGAATGAAAAAGCTCAAAAAATATAAGAAAGATGGCAAAACATCTCCCGACGTAGTAAATAATTTTAAGAATACAAATGCATCTGTCGAAGATTGTGCAGCAGCTCTGATATTCTGTATCGAAACATAAATCGAAGTAAGCCCTGTAAGATAAACAAGACCGAGTAAAATTAAAAACTTTTTGCTGCTAAAGTAATCAGCCAGCTCTTTTCTGTAAATTGTGAGAACGCTTTTCATTCTATACCTCTTTGAAATAGTTTAAGTAAACATCTTCTAGAGAGAAGTCTTTAATGTTCATCTTTGTTAAAATAATACCTTCCATGTTTGTAATTATTTTTGAAATATTCTGTCTTAAATCTACATCCGTTCCTATATGGATAGTATTTTCAGTTATTGCAACTGTTTTTACTCCTTCGATAGATTTAATTTTTTCAATGACTTTATTGGTATCACCGATAATTTCAACTTCAACCTGATATTTATTGCCTCCGAACATATTCTTGCTTAATTCCGAAACATTGCCTTCGCCAATCATTTTCCCTTTAGACATGATTCCTACCTTATGGCATATTTTCTGAACAAGATTCAGCTGATGAGAAGAGATGAGAAAAGTAATGTTCTTTTCTTTATTCAAGTTGAAAATTGTTTCAAGAATTTGATTTGCTACTTCCACATCAAGTCCTTCTGTCGGTTCATCAAATATTACCAGCTCAGGATCTTTGATTAAGACATCTGCAATTCCAAGTCTTTGTTTCATACCCTTGGAAAATTGTTTCACAATACGGTTTTTATCTTTTTTCAAACCAACGATGTCAAGACATTCATCAATTTTCCGAGGAATTTCTTTTTCGGGAATACTGTTTAGCAATGCGGTATATTCAAGATTTTGTGCCGAGGTCATATCTTCATAAAAACCTACTCTTTCAGGCAGGTAACCTGTAAATCTTTTTATCCTCAGAGGATCTTTGGTAGGCACAAAACCTAAAACAAAAAGTTCCCCGGAGGTTGGTTCCGTAAGTCCGAGCAGCATTAAAATAACAGTTGATTTTCCTGCCCCGTTAGGACCAAGTAAGCCATATATTTCTCCCTTTGGGATATTTAAATTCAAATTATCAACAACAATTTTGCTCCCGTACTTCTTAATTAAATTTTTTGTACTGATTATATAGTTATCCATAGTAAACCTATTGCAATATTGAATTAATAAAATATTGTTTTAATTATCTTCTGCCCAATTTAGCAAATATGATTGCTACTCCGACAATTACTATAACTATTATGCCTATTCCAACCCAGCCCCAGATAGTAGGTGTCTGAACAGTAACCCTTACTTCCATCTTAGGGCTGCTGTTTTCGCTTGCAACATTTAAAGTCACCATGTAATCACCGGCAATAGTCTTATCAGGCGGGAAAATAGTAACGTCTATATCTTTAGTTTTACCTGCATCAATTTTGTCTATTTCACTGGGATTATATTTTATTTTCCATCCGTCAGGTCCGCTTGAAGAAAGTGTTATTTTTTCTATTGATCCAGAACCCGTATTTTTTAATTGAACGGCAAAATGATTATCTTTGCCGGTAGTAGCTTTTGTGTCATATCGTCCGCCTGTTGGAGTAAATGTAAGTTCGTAGGTAGCCGTAATAATAGCCTTGAACTCTGTTTCTGCCTGCAGCGTATCGGATGCAGCTTTAACTTTTATTATATATTCTCCGGGTGCCTGTTCAGTTAACGGAATTGCTACAAACTTCAGGCTCTCTTTCTTTCCAGGTACCATTTTAACTGCGGAAATTTCTGTTTGTTCATAAGATGGCTGAATAGAAACATACCATCCTTCAGGAGCTTCTGCCGTGAGATTAAAAACCGTTTCCTCGGCTCCGATGAAATTAAGGTCAGCTGCAAATGAAAATTGGGATCCTGCTTTTGCTTTAATCTCGGGGTAAGTAACATCAAAATTAATCTCGGGTTTTATTTCTGTTGATGTTGTTGTTTCGTCGGCTGCAAATAACACACCTGGAAATAAAAAGATAGACGCTACAACCATAATAAGTGAAACAATTAAAAATGCTTTTTTAAATATTTGTAGTTTT
>JAJFVM010000212.1 GCA_021371805.1 bacterium | reverse complement strand
ATAAAATCTTTTACGCGCCAATAAGATTTATAAATTTTATATGGGTATTATATTTGAAGTTTATTAAGGAAATATTAAGGAGGTGTTAAATTCATGTTAAATAATTAAATAAACTATAATTGTCAAATCCGGATTGCATTTTTTGAGAAGTATATGAAATAATATTGATATCACTAAAAACCAATTTAAAGGCAGAGATTTTAATGAAGCTGAAAAAATTAACACCTGAAGAAAAGAAAATAATGATAGATAAGGAAACAGAACCGCCCTTTACGGGAAAATATGAAAACTTTTTTGATGAAGGCACTTATTTCTGCAGACAATGCGGAGAGCCGTTATATCCTTCGGAAAGTAAATTCCATTCAGGATGCGGATGGCCAAGTTTTGATGACTGCATAGAAGGAGCAGTAAAAAAACAGGGTGATGCCGATGGAAGACGGACGGAAATTATTTGCGCAAAATGCGGAGGCCATCTCGGTCATGTTTTTGAAGGTGAAGGCTTTACCCCTAAAAATACCAGACATTGCGTCAACTCTTTATCCATAGACTTCAGGCCCGGTAAGAGATAAAAAATTATTTAGACTATTTTGGTCAATATGGTTATATGTTATTTTATTCTTCTTAATCTGCCTAGTGCTTGAGAATGTACATTTATATTCTCTATTCCTATGATTTTAAGAAAAAATGTTTTATATTGAGCCTCCCCGGAGACTAAAACATATTTAGGATTTTCAATGTCGTCTATAACCTCATAATCCAGATTTTTTAAATCGACATTATCTGCCGGCTTGAAATTCTTCTGAAAATAATCATCAATCACCTGTTCAAAGGTATTATTTAAATTATTTAAACCCAGGGTTTGAGCTTTATCTAAATCAATAGCTTTTGAAACTTCCTCTGCCGATATAAGACACGCTTTATAAAGCTCTTCTTTTAACATCATTGAGCCGCCTATGTCTATTACAAATGCAATAAACATTACAAATATTGGTAAAAGTATTGCACTTGATATCATTGATGCAGCTTTTTCATTTTTTATTTTTTTTACAATATTTATAACTGTCATTTTTAAATCATGTTTAATTATTTAAAGACTAATCAGAATTCAAAAATTTTATAAGTAATACCGCCAAGCCATAAATCAGGACTTAAGTCGGAACCATTATAATCGATATTTATAGAACGGAATCCATTTATTGGATTTTCAAATGAAATATGTCCGACTTCCCCATTTTCAGCATATAAATAAATGTGAAGAATACTTTCCACTGTGCCGCTATGTTCAAACTTAGTGTCAGTGTTTAAACTTCCTTCTTCAGCACTTTGGACACTGCCATCAAATAATATGATTTTTTCGATTCCTTTGTCGTTGTATCTTACTACGTCCTCATAAATATAAACTTTGTTTATTTTCCTTTTATCTGCTTCAGAAATAATCTGACTGTTATCAATTTTCCATGTAATCTTTAAAGACATGGAAGCTTCTTCGCCATTTAAGTCCTTATGCCATCTCGTGAATACATATTGCGGGTATTTTTCAGCTATAATTTGTCCGTGCATAGGATCCGCAAAGTATCCTGATGTAATCCATACTTTTTTAGTTTCATAATAGCTGGTATCAACCCATTCATAAGTTGAATAATTCTGCCAATAACCCTGATAAACCATATATGAATTATCAACCCATCGGCTTTCCGATTTTGTTTCCCAATGCCCCTGTTCTATATAAATACTTGTATCTTTCCATACGGATCGCTGTCTTGTTTCCCAATGGGAGGTGTCTACCCAGTAAGTATTTTGCCTTTGTTCCCAATGCGAAGTGTCAATATACCTGCTTTCCCAATGAGAGGTGTCGACATATCTGGAAGCATATCGTGTTTCATAATGAGAAGTGTCAACCCAACGATAAGTATAATATGTTACCCATTGTGCATGGCCAGCAGAGCCTATTACAGGATAAAGCCTGTTAATGCCCCATCCATATTCTTCAACAATCTTCCAGTAACCGTGTGCTTCTGAAATAAAATAACCGCTTGAAACCCATACATTATAAGAATAATTACTCCAGTAACCGGAATTTACCCAATTGTAAGAAGTATAACCACTGTTAACCCAAACACTGTAAGTGTCTGTCTTGTTATAACCGCTTTTAATCCATACATTATAATTTTCAGTTGACCAGTATCCGCTTTTTTCCCAATAAGAAGTATTTACCCAGACCTGATAACTCCCACTGGACCAGTAACCCTGATTTACTCTGTAAGAAGTATCAATCCATCTTTTATTTTCACCTGTTTTCCAGTAACCATCAGAAACAAAAATGTTTTGAACTTCCCAGTGAGATGTATCAATCCATATTTTTTCTTCTTCAGCAAAAATTTTATTTGAGAATAATAGTTCTAAAATAAAAAATATGGAAAAAGCTAAAAATATTAGGCTTTTAATTTTATTTTTATGCATTTTATCTTTAAATTTTTATTGTTTTTTAATAATATTCCTTAAAAGCTAA
>JAJFVM010000206.1 GCA_021371805.1 bacterium | reverse complement strand
AATTTTTAATTTTCTTTTTAAAAATCCGGTTCTTAAATTTGAGACACTTAATACTTTTTTTACTGCAAAAAAATTACTTTTTAAATAACTGATAATAACTTTTGGATGATTATCGTGTATTGTTTCACCTATTCTGTAAGGGTTTGAGCTAAAAGGTGATTCTTTTAATTTTCCAAAAATGAACTTAATAATATTTTTTATATTTCTTTTATTTGCAAATTCGAGGATAAACAAACCGTTATTTTTCAGTATCCTGCCTGTTTCGGAAATAAATTCATCAGGATTATTTAAATGGTGGACTAACCTGATAGAAATTGCCGCATCAACAGCCGCATTTTTTAAAGGCAGATTTGCTGCATCTGCGGCAACAAAATATACGGCTCCGATTTTTCCATTGTTTTGTTTTAAAAAATTTTTAACGGTTTCTTTTGTATTTTTCAGATTATTCAAAGAATAATCAAGCATTATTATCCTGTCATAATTCTGATATATATTAAAAAGTCTGCCATATCCGCAGCCAATATCTGCTATGGTACCGGATTGATCAACTCCTTTAAAAAATTTATCAAGAGCCAGTCTTTCAGAAGCATCTTCATAGGCTCTCTTGTTGTCTTCCCAGAATTCTCTGTAATCGTAACTTTCATAATCAGATTTCTTAAGTTCCAATATCTTATCTTTCTAATATGTTTGGTAATGCCAAGGTATTTTGAGTAATTTTTAATAAAAAATAATTATTTACATTTTGGACAAAAAGTATAAATAAGGCAACTTCTTATTTCTGCTTTTTAATATAAATATATTTTCAATTAATTGTAAATATTCCAATATATTCCTTATGTTTTCCATATTTAAATTTATGCATTTTTCCGGTTTAAAACTTATAAGATTTATTCTTGAACAAAATTAATTAAAAAATTATCTTTATATGTATTTACATAAATGGACAATTATGTTATTATGCTTAATAATGTAATTAGGCAAATGTATATATACATATAAATATATAATGAACAGATTATCTTTAATATTCAAACAAAAAATTATATCAATAATTTTTATAATTATTGCACTTATCGGTGGGGTGCTGATCTATTTTTATATTTCAAACTTAAAGTCTGCTCCAACAGCCGATCCTGATTCAAAAGAAGTTTTAATATCAAAGGAAGAAATAAGCAAAGGCTCTGAGATAGAATTGGAAATGATAATAAGGCAAAAAATTTCCAAAAACATCTTCAGCAGTAAATTTATTTCAAATGAAAATGAAATCATAGGAAAGAAAGCAAAAGATACCATTCTTAAAGGAGAAATTATATCTAAAGATAAAATTATAGGCGTAAATGATTCATCAGATAAAAATTTAAAATTTTCAGCCTATATTCCCCTATCTGAAAATGCGGTAACAATTCCCGTAACATATTGGGGTGATATTTCTCTTATTAATATCGGCGATAAAGTTGATATCATCTCAACTTACTACGAAAAAGAAAATGGGATTTTAAAATCGGAAATTGTTTTAGATGAGAAGGAAATAGTAATAATTTCCAGATTGCAGGATTCAGATAATGAAAATATGATAAAGGATTCCGGTTTATCAATATTGAATTCAGGCAGTAATGCAATAAGAGCCGATGACCGGATTTTATATCTTACTTTTTATTTAAATAAAGAAGAGGTTACGGAAATTTTCAGCGCAATCGAAAAAGGAAACTTAAACATTGCTCTTTGTTCATCAAGAACTTTTTAAGCATTAAAATAGTTAATTTCAGGATCATAGTTGCCGTATCGGAATTAAAAATTACCATAGAAAATAAATTATAAGAAACAATTAAAAAAAGAGACAAAAATAAAAGTGAAAAAGGAAGAAGGAAAAATAATCTTAATTTCGGGAAGTAAAGGAGGATGCGGCCAAAGCTTTATATCCAACTGCGTTGCTAATTATCTCTCTATCAACACGGATAAGAATATTCTGATAATTGATTTTAACACCGGGAAAACGGACTCCAGATTAATTTATAAAATGCATGAAGAGAATATAAGAACAATATTTGACATCAGAAACATTTCGGGAGAGATTAATGAAAGTCTTATAAAAAAAGTTGTGATTAACTTTAACAACAGTCTTAATGTTATTTTCCCGCCATTATATTCTGATAACTTAAAAAATATTTCAATAAAAGACCTGGATAAGATATTTAAAGCTCTGAAGAGAATTTTTGACATAATACTGCTTGATTATCCTTCTGTTCCAACATTAAAAGATAAGGATACATGCATTCTGGAATTAATTGATAAGCTGTTGCTTATAAGCCTGCCTGATTTTATATCCTTAACCAATCTGAATATAATAATTAACCAGCTTTCTGGCTTCATCGATTATCTGAATCCCGAAATAGTAATAAATAAATACAATATAAAACCGTCAATTTCTTTTTCAATGTTAAATACGATTCTTAAATATCCGGTTGAATATTTTATTCCTTTTGATAGAGATATAGAGCAGCTT
>JAJFVM010000097.1 GCA_021371805.1 bacterium | reverse complement strand
CGAGCCTTTAAATAAAACGTCTCCTGTAAACAGGCAGTTGTCAATCTTTATAATTACACTTCCCGGAGTATGTCCCGGAAAATTCATTAT
Organism: bacterium; assembly: GCA_021371805.1. Lineage (GTDB taxonomy): Bacteria > Actinomycetota > Humimicrobiia > Humimicrobiales > Humimicrobiaceae > JAMDDL01. The sequence goes on along the minus strand of JAJFVM010000097.1, from coordinate 4,150 downwards.
ATCCATTCCGGGAATTAAGAAATCTTTATTGTTTTCACCGCTAATTAAATTATAAGTTTTTAATGATAATTCATTTAAAGAAAAAGTTGAAGATAAATTTTTTTTGGAATCTGTAATAATTTCTTCCTCTTTTTCATGAATATAAAAAGGTATGTTGAATTCCTTAATTAATTCAGGAACAGCCCCTATATGATCAAAATGGCCGTGCGTATTTATAATGAAATTAAGCGTAATGTTATTATCTGAAATATATTTTTTAATTCTTTTAAATTCGGAACCGGGATCTATCAAGAAATTATTGTTTTTAAAATTTACCAGATAACAGTTTACGTCTAAAAATGCTAAATTGAACTTTTTTATTTCCACAAATCAACCTTTCGGAAGTACCCTGTATACGTCATAAACAGAATCGATATTCCTTAAATTATTTATTACATCTTTTAAAATATACTTATTTGAAACTTCAATTGTAAATTTAAATTTTGCAAATCCGTTTTTCCTTTGAGCACCGCCTGTTGCGGAAATTATATTTAAATCATATTCACTGATGATATTTGTAATATCCTTTAAAAGTTTGGTTCTGTCCAGTGCTTCTATTTCAATTTCCACATTGAACTTCAAAGGTGCACTTTTGTCCCAGCTGACTTCAATTATCCTTGACTCTTCATTTTTTAGTAATGTCTTGAAATTAGTACAGTCTTCTCTATGCACAGATATTCCCCTGCCTCTTGTTATATATCCTATTATCTTATCTCCCGGAACAGGATTACAGCATTTTGCCATGAATACTAAAACCCCGTCCATACCCTTTACAGTTATGCCGCTGCTCGGTTTTCTGATCTGTTCCTTCTGATGTATGTCCTCAAGGGTCATTTCCTTTGGCTGGTTGTCGCGCTGGTTTAATTTTTTTATTACTTTTGTAAAAACCTGATGTGCTGAAATTTTATGTGTTCCGATATTTCTGAAGAGAGTTTCCGCCTTATCAAATGTCATTTCTTTGGCTACATCCTCAAAAATATCAAGATTTACGGTCTTAAAGGAAAGACCGTTTTTTCTTAAAATTTTTAACATGATTTCTTTACCGGCATTTAAAGATTCCTGTCTTTCTTCCCTGCTGAACCATTGCTTGATTTTATTTATTGCCTTTGCTGTTTTTACCACATTAAGCCAGTCCCTGCTGGGGCCTTTTGGAGTTTTTGAAACTATGATTTCAACAATATCCCCGTTTTCCAGCATGGTTTCAATCGGCACCATCTGGCTGTTTATTTTTGCACCGATACAATTCTGTCCGATATCTGTATGAATTGCATAAGCAAAGTCGATTACGGTAGACTTCCTTGGAAGATTTACGACTTTTCCTTTGGGAGTAAATACAAATACTTCGTCTTCAAATAGATCCAGTTTCAGTGATTCCATGTAATCCTCGGGGTTTTTTAATTCTTTTTGCCAGTCAAGAATCTGTCTTATCCAGGCAATTCTTTTATCAAATTCATCTAATTTTACATCCCCCTCTTTATATTTGTAGTGCGCAGCAATACCATATTCGGAAATCTTGTGCATTTCAAAAGTTCTGATCTGGATTTCAACGGGGACTCCTTTCTTGCCTATGACTGTCGTATGCAAAGACTGGTACATGTTAAACTTCGGATTTGCAATATAATCCTTAAATCTGCCCGGTACAGGTTTCCATATGGAGTGGATTATTCCAAGCACGCCGTAACAACTTTTTACGTCGTTAACGATTATTCTTATGGCAATCAGATCATAAATACTCTCAAACGTCTTATTCTGAACAGTAAGCTTATTATAAATACTATAATAATTTTTAACCCTCCCGCTTATTTCAGCATAAATACCGACTTCACTTAGTTTTTCTTTTACTGTTTCTATTGCTTCATCAATTAATTCTTTCCGCTCTTCGACTTTTTCACTCAGCATTTTTTTTATTTTTACATATTGCCTTGTGTAAAGATACTTGAAACTTAAGTCTTCAAGTTCAGATTTAATCTGAAAAATACCGAGACGATGAGCTATGGGGGCATACACTTCCAGTGTTTCCATTGATTTTAACTGCATTTTTTCTTCGCTTAACGAAGAAAGGGTTCTCATATTGTGCAATCTGTCGGCAAGTTTTACAATAATTATCCTTACATCTTCCGACATCGCAATAATCATCTTTTTTAAGTTACCGACCTGTCTTTCCTCTTTTGTGTGAAAAATAATTTTTTCAAGTTTGGTGACGCCGTTTATGATATTAGCTATTTCCTCACCAAATTCTTCTTTAACTTTTTCAATTGTAAAATCGGTGTCTTCAACAAGATCATGGAGAATTGCCGCAATGATTGACGCCTGATCAAGCTCTATCCTCGCAAGAATTTTAGCTACTTCAAGGGGATGCGTTATGAATGGTTCACCTGATTTTCTGAACTGATTTGTATGATATTTTTTTGCTATAAGGTAAGCTTTATGAATCAGGCTTTCATTTACCTTGGGATTATATGCTTTTATTGAAGAAATAAGCTCTTCATAATTTTTATCGATATCGCTTATTTCCGAATTTTGCAGGATAATACCGCTCTTCGTTTCTTCAGCTGCCTTTTCAGGTAAAACCATTTTTTCCACAACCTCATGTATTATAATAGATAATAGGAATAATCAAAATTATTCAATATAAATATATTTTAATAAAATAAATCCAAAATAACTAATTGTAAATAGGATGTCTGTCCGTAAATATTTTCATCAATATTAAATAAAAGAGAAACCAGGGTATCAGAATCAATATTATTGATATATAAAGCAGTCTGTTCATTTATATTAAAATAAACAGCTTTTTTATATGATCCCTTATTTTTAATTTTAAAGCTTACATGTTTCCCGTTTTTTAAAAAGTTCTTATCAGTAATCCTGCAATTCCTTATTAAAAAAACAGGTTTGGGATTTCCGGTTCCAAACGGCTCGAGCAGTTTTAATTGTTTTGCCAGATCAAGTGTTAAATCGTCAAAATCAATTTCCATATCATAATAATATTTCTTCCCGGCTTTTAATCCTGATAACTCCCTGCCTGCTATTTTTATCATTTCATTTTTAAATAAGCCATAATTATCAGATTCTATGATTGTATCTTTTATATTTTCACCACTATGGATATTCAAGGTTACCCCGCAAGCCATTTTGTGTCCGCCGAATTTTTCAAAAAAACGATTGAGCTTGTTTAAATTTTCAAATAAATCAAATTCTTCAATACTTCTTCCCGATCCCTTGTATTTTTCATCGTCTTCTTTAAATAATATAACCGGTATATTTAACTTTTTTACAAGATCCGAAGCTACAATACCCAGAAGTCCTTCATGCCAGCTTTTTGACTTTTCGATAAATATTTTTTGATGATTTATTATATGGTCAAAATCATATTCGTCATTTTCAAGGATTTCAGTCAGCATTTCTTCCTGGAGTTTTCTTCTCCTGTCGTTTAACTCGTTGATTTTACACACAAGATTTTCATTTTCATCTGAGTCCGATGTTAAAAGTTCCAGGCTTTTTGATGCACTTTCAATTCTGCCGGATGCATTCAATCTTGGTGCTATGACAAAACCTACATCATAAGTAGTTAAATTTTTCTTTTCGGGTAAAGTCGATTCCATTAATTTTTTTATTCCGGCGTTTTTAGTATTTTTTAAAATTTCAAGTCCCCATTTAACTATAAGTCTGTTTTCATCAACAAGAGGCATCAAATCTGCAATTGTGGAAATGGCAACAAGGTCAATTAAATTGGTAAGATAATTTTTTTCAAATAATTTTTTTAAACTTGTGTCCAGCCTCATAAGAACGGCATTTATGAATTTAAAAGTCACGCCGGCGCCACTTAAATATTTAAAAGGATACTTTGAGTTTAAGTTCTGAGGATTAACTACTATGAAATGGCTGGAATCAGAATCTGCGGTACCGGATTTTTCCGTAATCTTGTGATGATCACAAACAATTATATCTAAATTGCTTAAATCCTTGTTTATATAATTTATTACCTCATTGCTGTTTGAACCGCAGTCTACACATATTATAAGAGATATCCGGGAGCTTTCCTTTTTAAGATTTTTAACAAATTTTAAGCTGATATCATAACCGTCTTCCGATCTGTCCGGAATATGAA
>JAJFVM010000096.1 GCA_021371805.1 bacterium | reverse complement strand
GTAAATGTTCCTTTTGGATTTTCCGTATGCTATCACAGTAAAAATTATGACTCGGTTGCATCTGATGATTTTATTGATTTCATGATTGACAAAGGGGCATATTTCGGCTGGTATTTTACATATATTCCTATAGGTAAAAATGCTGTTATGGATTTAATGGTGAATGCAGAACAGAGAAAATATATGTATTATACAATCAGAAATTTAAGAGAAACAAAACCTATTTTAGTTATGGATTTCTGGAATGACGGTGAATTTGTTAATGGATGCATAGCTGGAGGAAGAAAGTTTTTTCACATAAATGCAAATGGAGATATTGAACCTTGTGCCTTTATACATTATTCGAATTTAAATATAAATAATTGCAGTTTAAAAGAAGCCCTAAAGTCTCCTTTGTTTATGGAATATCAGTCAAACCAGCCTTTTAATGAAAATCATTTAAGACCTTGCCCGCTTCTTGATAATCCGTCCATGTTGAGAAAATTGGTAAAAAATTCAAATGCTTTTTCAACACAATACTTTGACAATGAAAGCGTAGATGATCTTACTGAAAAATGTGAAAAAACTGCATATAACTGGTCAATTACGGCAGATGAACTTTGGAGAAATAAAGATGAGTCAGACAGAAAAAACCAAAGAGTAAAAGAAAAAGTGGCGACATAGAATCTTTTTGTTTTTATTGTTTAAATAAATTTATATGATCCTCAACTTTAATCCTGGACATTAAAATAATAAAAATATATAAAAAAGTTGATCCGGGAAATAATATCAAATTAAATAGTTGGTTTTTTATTTTACTGAGAAAGTTAATTTTGTCTATTTTATTGTTTAATAGAAAGGGAAAGGGAAAAATATGACAGATTTAATTGAAAATGTGATATTGGCAGGTTTGGGCTTGTTGTCTCTTACGGAAAAAAAAGCTAAAGATTTAGCTAAGGATCTAATTAAAAGAGGAGAACTTTCAGAGACTAAAGAGGCTGAATTTGTAAAAGACATAATGAAAAAAGCTGAAAAGGTTGATGGTGATATTGAGAAAAGAATTGAAAAAATAGTTGAAAAATATCTTGAAAAACTAAATATTCCCACACGCAAGGATCTGGATAATATAGAACAAAAGCTTGACAGGTTGATAAAAGAAAAATAGATTAAAATTGAATGCCAAATACCTTGATAGAGATTGTTTGTTCCCATGTTAAGCATTACTCTATATAAAATAATTCCAATGTTTATATGAATTTTAAAACTAAACACAACAAGCTAAAAAGAAGCGAAAAAATCATAGATGTCTTTATCAAATATGGTTTGGATTATTTTATTGACAGATCAAAGCTAAAACTGCTATATAGAATAAAAAAAATCCCAAAGGGTTACGAAGCGATAAGCCTACCTAAAAGAGTACGCCTGTCTTTAGAAGAACTTGGGCCGACTTTTATTAAGTTTGGCCAAGTTTTAAGCACAAGACCTGATTTTTTACCACCTGTATTCATTAGAGAACTTGAGAAACTTCAAGACGAAGTCCCGCCATTTGATAGTTTTCAAGCTAAAGAGATTATCGAGAAAGAATTAGGTGAACCTGTTGAAAAATTATTTAAAGAATTTGAGGAAATACCGGTTGCTGCTGCCTCTTTAAGTCAGGTTCACAAAGCCATTTTGCCAAATAATGAAATTGTCGCGGTAAAGATTCAAAGGCCAGATATTAAAGAAGTAATTGAACTTGACCTGGAAATTTTAAAAGATATGGCAGGATTTATAAATAGAAGATCAGAGAATAACTGGATTTATCATCCAAAACTTATGGTGGAAGAATTTAAAAAAGCAATTCAAAGAGAAATTGATTTTACAAATGAAGCACATAACTATGAAAAGTTCAGAATAAATTTTAAAGATATTGATTATATAAAAATACCAAAAATTTACTGGGATATGACTACAACAAAAGTTCTTACTATGGAATTTGTTGGGGGAGTAAAAATAAATGAAATAACCCTGCCTGAGTACAGAGATATTTTTAATCCAAAGGAAGTTGCAAAACGAGGTGCATGTATAGTTCTAAAACAAATATTTGAAGATGGGTTTTTTCATGCTGACCCGCATCCATCTAATATATTTGTTTTGCCTCCCGCTACTATTGCAATGCTTGATGTAGGACAGGTTGGTTATGTTGATGAAAATATAGTTAAAAATGGCGCAAAATTGCTGCTTGCAATGATGGATAAAAATTTAGATGAGGGTATGCGATGCCTTAGAGCCCTGGGTGTGCTTGAAAAAGAGTTTGACGAAAATCTACTGCGGCAGGATTTTACAGAATTGATTGATCGTTATGTTGGGATACCTTTAAAAGACATAGAAATAAGAAAGCTTGTCCAGGATACTATCGGGGTAATGGTACATCATAATTTAGTTCTGCCATCTAACTTGGCCTTAATGATTAAAGCTCTTTCAATGGCGGAAACAACCGGAAGGCAGCTTGATCCTGATTTTAATGTAGTAACTGTTGGTAAACCGTTTATAACCAAAATAGTAGGTAAAAGGTTTTCTTCTGACGAGCTGTTAAAAAGAGGAAATATATTTGTTAAGGATAGCATTGAGTTTATAGAAAAATTACCCCAGGACCTGACAGATACTTTAAAAAAACTTAGAGAGGGAAAATTAAAAGTTATCTTCGAAAATAAGGAATTAGAAAAATTAACCAGAGAAATTAGCCGTCTAACAATGTTTCTATCTTTTAGTATTGTTATAGCTTCTTTAATTATTAGTTCTTCTTTAAATACGAAAATGGACACAGGTCTTATTATTTTTGGCTATCCAATTCAATCAATTATAAATTATGTAATAGCATTTTTTTTATGTCTTGTGTTGATAATAATTTTTAAATCAAAAAAAAATAAATAATCTTTTATTAAAAATCAAAGATAGAGCTAAAATATGATAGTGGCATAAGAAGCATGTTCAATAAAGAATTTATAAAATCCGGAATTATATCTGAGGAAAATGGTGATTTTTATAACAAAATATTTGAATTCAGGCAACGAGGAGATTATGAAGAATTTGTCGAATTTGATAAGGAAGAGGTTAAAAGATAGCTTAATAATGCAAAAGATTTTATTAATTCAGCAGAGCGGTTATATTAAGGATTATGAGCTTACGCAGCAGAATCTGATTCTAAATATTATAAAGGAAGAGTGTTTATAATAATGAATAAAAAGGATATGGAAAAGTACTCATCAGCTGTCACTTTGTCTGATATGGAAATTTTTATTTTTCCGGAACTTTTGTACAGCCTGGTTCTGGCTAATATAATGTCTCCGGTAATATGGTCATGGAAAGAGGATCCATGGTTTAAAGATATCAATGGTATGACACCATATAAAAAAATATTAAGGCTTAAGCAATTTATCATGGATAACTTCGATTTTAATCTTGACTTAGAAACCTGGGGACTTACCACCAAGGAAAAGGAGATTTCCAGGTTCAAATCCTTCTTGGATGAAGATGTAATTAATAAAAGCAATGCCCTGTTTGGTTACGAAGGGGATAAATATTATTTTGACATTGATATCAGAAAACATTTTGGAATTGACAAATATAAATCCAATGTAATTCCATATTGGAAGACAGAAACAATAGAGGCGATGGAAGCATTCAAGTATAAAGATGCTTTTGAAAAAGGTGCAGGAGAATGCGTATCTATATCTACATTATACGCTGCTGCCTTATTTATCATCTGCAAAATACCTTTGGAAAATATATATCTTTTGGCAACCCCGCTTCATTCTCAAAATTTTATTGATATAAGAGACGGTCTTATAACCAATAACAGAAGGTTAGTTACCAAGAATATGTGGTTTAACGGTACTAAACTTACAGCAAAAGCCCAAAGGGCTATGCGAAATGAACAGGTTACTATTGTTTCCCATAGTTCAGGGTATATTCATGTAGTATATCCTGAGGCAACCATGGATATTAAAGCATATGATGTGTTTGAAAATAAGCTCCGGAAATTCCTGATTACCGATGTTAATTTTGACATATTATGTAATTTTCTCAGACAGGAATCGGATCTTCAAAAATGCTTCCAGATAAAACATATTTACAACGGCAAGGAAAGATATATTGGTGCCGAGAAAGCTTATGCCTATGAAAGTACCAGTTCTTTCAGGGTAAATGAAAGTACGTTAGACCAGCTCTTGTCAGAAATTGATACTTATGATTTTTACTCGGAACCGCTGGAAGACAGAATATTCCTTAATAAATTCAGTGATTATTTCAGGACCCACAAGGTTGATTTCCACGATAAAAACAATATAAATAAACTTCTGGAGGAATTAGATTGTCCTCATATGAGGAAAAATGAGATCTTAAAAATTCTTTTTGAATTTTGCAATTTAGAACCCAAACTTCCTGGCAGGGACAAGATTTTTATAAAAACCGAGCCAATTAATTTGACGACCGGTATGGAACGGGAAGATATTATCTCTTATCTGGAATCCTTAAGAGATAAAAATACGACTGCCGATCTGGCTTTTTATGCGTACAGGGACTTTTCCAGGATAATCTGGGACCCTTTTATAAAAGCAGCTGTTGAGAGAAATCCGGTGTCAATTGAGGGATGTGAAAAGTATAGCGATGTTGAAGTAATTCATATAATAGAGAATATGACCAATCAGTCTATATATGATGGTTCCAGAATAGCCCAGCCCGATGAAGTATGGAACTACCAAAGGGGCGATGGTCTGGAAAGAGCAATATGCCTGGCAAACATTTTGAAGAACAGGAACAGGTATAAAAATATTAATATTAATGTTGAAAAGGATCATGTTACGATAACGTTAGATAAAATAACAGCCGTATGGCCTTCCTGTAAGGGCATAGAAGGGAATATAAAGCTGGATGATCATTTTTCTTAAGCAGCTTAATTTGAAAAATTATTGAATAACGGGGGAGTGATTCAAATGGCAAAATATAGATGTACGGTTTGTAATTACATTTATGATGAAGAAAAAGAAGGAAAGAAATTTTCAGAACTGCCGGATGACTGGAGATGCCCTGTTTGTAATGCTCCTAAAACAGTTTTTGTGTTATTGGCAGAAGCCAAAGAAGAACATGAAAACCTTGTGACTGTTTCGGATATACTGATTGAACAGATTGCGGCATGGGGAGTTAAGTACGTTTTCGGTCTGCCCGGAACCTCTTCCCTCGGGGTAGTAGATGCTATCAGAAAAAATAATAAAATAAAGTATATTCAGGTAAGACATGAACAGACAGCGGCATTTATGGCTTCCGCTCATGGTAAACTTACAGGCAATGTTGCTGCTTGTTTAAGCATTGCGGGTCCGGGAGCAACCAATCTTGCTACAGGGCTATACGATGCTAAATTAGACCATTCCCCGGTTCTTGCTCTGACAGGTTTAGTGGCAAGACAATTAATCGGACCTGGTTCATTTCAGGAGATAGACCAGCATTCATTTTTTGAACCGATATGCGTGTTCAATAAAGTTTTAATGTCAGAAGATCAAACAACAAAACTTATAACTCTTGCAATTAAGCATGCTTTGGTAGAGAGAGGTGTTTCTCATATAAGCATACCTAACGATGTTCAAAAATTTCAATATAAGGCAAAAATCCTTCCGCTGGAAGGACGGATCCCGAACAGAGCCATAACGCACTCACCTTATCTTATAAAAAAATCTGCATCAATAATAGACAAGGCAGAGCGTCCTGTAATAATTTCAGGTTTCGGTGCATTAGAAAGCGGAGATAAGCTGCAAAAACTTGCTGAAAAAATTACGGCACCAATAGTCACAACATTCAGGGGGAAGGGTGTAATTGATGAAAATCATGAATTATATGTCGGAAGCCATGGCGGCATAGGATCAACATCTGCATCAAGGTTAGTCCAAAACTCTGATTTACTGATTGTAATTGGCGCATCCTTCTCGGATATGACGCAAATTCCGGAAAAAAGAATGATACAGATTGATATTGACCCCATGATAATAGCAAAAAATTATCCTGTAGAAGTCGGCCTATGGGGAAATTGCTCCGAATTAATTCCGGCTTTGACAGCCGCTGTCGGCGAAAAGAAAAATATGGAATATCTTGCCGAAATTAAAAGATTAAAAAAAGAATGGATAGATTTGCTGGAAAAAGAAGCAGATCCGACGAAAAAACCAGTAAGACCTCAATATATAATTAAAGTACTAAATGAAAAATTACCGGAAGATGCCGTGATATCTCTGGATATCGGTGAAAACGGTTGGTGGTTTGGCAGAAATTTTTTCATGAAAAAAAATCAGAAAATGGTTATGTCAGGTTACCTTGCATCAATGGGTTCCGGATTTCCGGGAGCCTTGGCCGCACAACTTATATATCCCGAAAAGCAGGTTGCATGCATTACTGGTGATGGCGGATTTTCGATGGTTATGGGAGATTTTCTGACAGCTGTGAAATACAAACTGCCGGTTAAAGTATTTTTATTTAACAATAAGCAGCTTGCTATGATTATGCAGGAACAGAAAGTAGAAGCTTATCCTAACTGGCAGACAGATCTTTACAACTGTGATTTTGCAGATTATGCTGAAAACTGTGGGGGTACCGGCATAAAAGTAGAAGATCCACAGGATCTGCCGGCTGCTGTTGAAAAAGCTCTTTCTGTTAATAAACCGGTAATTGTTGACATTGATACTGATCCAAGGAGGTTTATTTAATAATATATTGAATTTTTTCTTTTATTTTGCCCTTTATAGCATAATTTATTTATAAATAGGACAAATAAAATATGACTTTTGGTTTCATCGGTTATAAGTTTTTTCGGGTTCTAACGGAAATAATATTGCCTTAAGATAAAAGCAGCTGAAAAATGATTGATATTAATGAAATAAAAAAACTGGCAAACCTTATAAGATATTACATTATAATATCCACGACAAATGCCGGTTCGGGGCACCCGACTTCATCATTATCTGCGGTGGAATTAATGGCAGTACTTTTATTTGGCGGTTTTTTCAGATACAAGGTGGACGATCCTTCTTTTTTTAATAATGACAGGCTTATTTTTTCCAAAGGGCATGCAGCACCGCTTCTTTATTCATTGTGGGCTGCAGCCGGCGCTATTAAACAAGAAGAGCTTTTAACTCTCAGGAAATTCAACAGCAGACTTGAAGGACATCCTACACATAGATTTCCTTATGCCGAAGCCGCAACCGGTTCTTTGGGACAGGGATTATCCATAGGAGCAGGCATGGCCTTAAACGCCAAGTATATTGATATATTGCCTTATCATACCATTGTCCTTTTAGGGGACAGTGAAATGAGTGAAGGATCACAGTGGGAAGCAATTCAGATTGCCGAGCATTACAAACTGGGTAATCTTATAGGTATATTAGATGTCAACGGCCTGGGGCAGAGAGGCGGGACATTATATGGCAAAAATACAAGCGAATATGAA
>JAJFVM010000095.1 GCA_021371805.1 bacterium | reverse complement strand
CTTATCACCTGTAACAATATATTTAGAATTGCTGCCTTTAGCCAATGCAAGGATTTCATCATCTTTTTTATCCCTGCATATGTTTTTTTTAAGACTCTCATAATTAAAAATAGTGCAGGAATCCCTCAAGAAATCAATAATTTCATTTACCCTTTCCTTGGGGATTTTAATCTTTACTGTTAATTTTTTTGATATTTCTTCAATAATATATTCACTGATTATAATTTCAAACTTATCAAGACAGAGTTCAAATACTGAATTTGATAAACTTCTGGCCACAAAAGCAGCAATTATCATATTTGTATCTAAAACAATTTTAATCATATGTTTTTAAAAATATCTTCATCAGTGAGTAAACCCTGAGCTTCTGCAAAGGGTAGGACCTTTTCACGTAATTTTCGAAAACGATAGATTTTTATATAATGTCTCAGTGATTCTCTTACCAGGCTGCTTACCGGTTTATCCTCTTCTTTGCTGATTTTAATAAGGTCCTTATCTATTTCTTCAGGTATTCTGATAGTAATGATTTTATCCATATTTATTTTCACCTCGTATTACGAAGTATTACAAATCAGCATAAAAGTCAATAATATTCCTATTATCTATAAACAATCATAAGAAGAGAATTTAAATCATTACTCAACATCCTGTTTGAAATATTTGTTTTTGATTTTATAATTAAGTTTCTTAATAATTTTTTTTAAAATTAGTGAAAGAGGCATGAAACAATGGTAGATATTTATCCCTTCAAAGCCATGTTGTTTAAAAATGATGACTCTGGCAATATTTCTGAATTGGTATCACCGCCATATGATATAATTTCTCCCGAGCAAAAGCAGCAGTTAAAAAAAATAAATAAAAATAACATAGTAAATCTTATACTTCCGGATGAAGACAATGGCTTTGACAAGTACACGTCTGCAGAAAAAAAATTAAATGAATGGATAAAATCAGGCATCCTTGCATTTGATGAAAAAGAATGTTTTTATATTTTTGAAGAAAGTTTTATCGAAAACGGAAAATGGAAAAGTTTTAATGCATTCATTGGCTTAAACAAGATTGAGGAATATGAATCTCAAAAAGTTTTAAGACATGAATACACATTATCCAAGCCTAAAGAAGACCGTCTTAACCTGCTGAGGAAAGCAAAAACAAACTTCGGCCTTATATATACCCTATACGATGACAAGGAGAAAAAAGTTCAGGAAATATTAAATGTGTGCATGACCCGGGAACCTTTATACGACTTTAATCCGGAATATGATGCTGATCTAAGGTTTAAAATCTGGAAAATTGATGATACTGCCAAAATGAATCTTATTGTTGATTATATGAAGGAAAAAAATATTCTTATAGCAGATGGCCATCACAGATATGAAACATCAAAGATTTTCATGCATGAAGTAAAAGGTTTGAGAAAACAAAATATAATCAAGTCAAAAAAATTAAAGTTAAATTCAATTAATAAGGAGATATTTCCTGAGGATGCCGTACTTACACTTTTTGTAAATTTCAACCAGGAAAATATAAAAATCTTACCGACTTACAGAATGATAAAGTTTGAAAATTTTACAGATGCCAATGATATCAAAATGAGGCTGAAAAAATACTTTAAAATAAATGACTATACGGATATATTTCATGAAGACATTTCGAAAGAATTACAGCATGATAATGCGGTAAAAAGCAATTTTTTAAATAATATAACCAATTATATGAATGACAGTAAAACCAGAGGCATTCATTCCTTCTGCTTTATATTTGCGGATAAAAGTATTGTATTTGCAGATTTAAATAAAAAATTAACCGATATTTATGGAAGTTTAAGCAAAGAAGACGAAGTTTTTGAAAATCTTGATGTAAGAATTTTGCACAGGCTTGTTATAGAAGATTTGCTGTCTCAATTAAAAGTAGGCCAGATTGACTATACCCATTCAATTGATGAACTTGCCGGAAAAATTCATGGAGCCGTAAACTACGATATGGGAATTATTTTAAATGCCCCGGACATTAATGATGTGGAATTCCTTTCGTTTAATGGAAAAGTCATGCCGCAGAAATCAACTTATTTCTATCCTAAACCCTGCAGCGGACTTTTAATGTTTAAGATGGATTTGTAAGATTAAATACTATAAATCAGCAAAATAACTTTATATAGCCCTTATTGTGGGTATTGCGGATTAATTTCAGATAATTTAATTTTATTACTTTTCGCTACCATAACTGCCTGGTCTAAAGATTGCCGGTCATTCCAGATAAGTCCTTAAATTCGAATTACGCGATAATTTCAGCTTTTTACGAACTTTTAAACGATGATAATCAATTGCTTTCCGAGTGATACATATACTATACCAGTATTTAAAAAAAGGAGTAATATATAATTAAGATAAAATCATTCCACATTTATCCTGGTAAAATGTAAGTGTTTTTATGATATTACGGAATATATATTTTATTATATACTTAAAAATAGAAATAGCTTCAAAATTAAAAATATCAAAAAATCAAAGCAAAGGGGGAAACAAATGAGTAACAAAGACACAACTCTTGCAAAACCTATCAAGATTGGCAAAAGGACTGCTACAAACAGATTTGTTATTCAGCCGATGGAATGTGCAGATTCAAGTCCGGGTGGAGGATTTTCAGAAAGATCAATTGAGCGCTACAGAAATTTATACGAAGGTGATTCGGGAATAATAGTTTTTGAATCTATTACAATGCAGTATGAGAGCAGAGCAAGAGACAACCAGCTGGCTTTACTGCCGGGAAATAAGGAAAACATTAAAGAATGGGAGAATTTTATCAAGAATATGAAAAAAATTAATCCCAAACCATTGCTCCTTGTCCAGTTAAATAGTTCAGGTGAAGTATCGAGCAGTTCATTTTCAAGACGGGTTTGTGTAAAACCGCTTTATGGTTTTGGCGGAGAAATTATAGATGAAGACTATGTTGAAAAACAAATGAACGATTTTATACAGGCGTCTAAAATTTTATATGATTTGGGTGCAGATGGTGTTGACTTAAAATTCTGTCATGGATATCTTGGTTCACAGATACTAAGACCGTATAATAACAGAAAATGGAGATACGGCGGCTCCTGGGAAAACAGGAGCAGGTTTGCTTTTGAAATGATAGAAAAAGTAAGAAAAATAGTAAATGACGACAAATTTATTGTAGGTTCTAAAGTATCCATGTGGGAAGGTTTTCCGGGTGGACAGGGTTCTGCAGGTCCCGATACCGCAGTAATTGATTTGACAGAGTCAATTGCTCTATGCAAAGGACTGGAAGAAAGAGGAGCTAATTTCATTCTTGAATCCACCGGTAATCCTTCAGTAACTCTTGAGCTTCACATGCCTGAAAGAGGAAAACCTGATGATGTTTATCTGCATTTTTCTATGGCAAAAACGATAAAGGATAATGTAGGACCTGAAATGGTTGTAATAGGCGGTGCTTATTCTGTTTTAAATAGAGGAAAGAATAATTTACAGGCAGTTCAGCCGGAATGGAACTCACTTTTCCATTGGGGAAATTACAATATAGAGCATGGCTATGCTGACATGGTAGCGCTCGGGAGACAGTCACTTGCAGATCCCAAACTTCCAGCTAAATATCTTGCTGACAAAGAAGACGAAATTAACTGGTGTACTGCATGTGATCGTTGTGTGGAACTATTGATTCAGCAGGAAAATGTCGGTTGCACAGTTTATAACAGGCCTTATGTTGAGCTTCTTAGAAAAGTAAGGGCTGAAAAAGGTAAATTAAAATTCAAGAGAACTGCGGCTGATGACTAAAATTAATTAGCATCATATATATCAGATTTTAAATAATAAAAACTCCTTCTAAGCAAAATTAAAAAAACTTTGGAGGAGTTTTTATTATTTGCTGATAAACTGCTTTTTTTAAATAATAATTGCCAAATTAATTATTAACTGTATTTTTCCATCAAACTGCACTTATTCAACTACATTTTTTAATTCCCTGTAAAGCCCTTTTTCCCATTTCTTGTCAAGCATATCACCCATGCATTTATTCATGAAATCTGCAAATTCCGGATCCAGAATATGGTTGTCGCATTTTATTATATCCAGGTTATCATTATCCTTATTCTGGTTTTTCATAAAGACTTCCCACATTATTGCTGCTCTTTTTGACCATTTCGGATTGTCAGGATCAGGCCACCATACAGGCCCATCCCCGTTTTCTTTTGCCCATCCGCTGTCAACTGAAGCATTTTCAACAGACTGATCATAAGCACTCCAGCCCTTCATAGGAACCATAAGAGCTGTTGGTCCAGTTGTTATGTTTAATTTTGTTATAATTTCAAGTGCAAGCTGTTTGGTTTCTTCTTTATTCGGCACCATAATTGTAACTGCGGAATTATGTATATATGGTTTGCCCGAATTTTTATAAGATACCCTGGTTCCATCTCTGAAACCTCTTAAAAATTTCTCCGGCATTGTGTTTATTGGCCCGTAAGCGCACTGATCAAGACCACCGGGGCAAACTATCTGTGGTATTCCCATCCTGCTTGCAGCAGTTAGCCTTTCTCCTTGCCATTCTTTACTTATCCCATATATGCTTTCATATAGTGTATTACTTAGTTCTCCGGTTGTAATATCATAAACTGCTGTAATTTCTCCTGAGCTTATCAGATCTTCCATCGTAGCTCCTGTTCCAACCTGATGGATAATAATAGAATCCCAGCCCCTGTCATTCATATATTTTTCACATCGGATGACTGTAGGGGTAGTAGTTCCGTAAGCAGTTAACGCAACAAGAGGTTTTGTGTCTGTCTGGGGAACTTCGCGGAATTGCGCCATTCCAACTATTGCTGCAGCTGCGTTGCCTATTATTTTTCTTGTAACTCTGTTTATTCCTTTTTCAGAAACCGGATTTACAATATAAATATCTTTATTGCCAAGCCAGCTGCTTACATCTCCTGAAGCTAATGTTGATAACATGATTTTTGGGAAACCAATAGGCAATGCCCTCATGACCATGGTTGCAGTGGTTGTTCCAACAGAACCTGCCCACGATATTACACCATCAATCATATTATTTTCATAAAGCTTCATAATCTTTGAAGCCCCTGCTTTTCCTACCATTGATATTGCATCTGATCTTGAAGCTTTAAATACTTCTTCCTTTTTTAATCCGCTTTCTTTGAGTACTTCTGAAAGCGGAATGTCAGCCCATCCTACTTCATGTCCCAGGCTTATTTCCATAATTACAGGATTTCCGCCTGCTTTTTTTACTTCCTGGGCAAGGAATTTAATTTCATCACCTTTTATATCCAGAATTCCCATGCATAGTATATTTGCTTTTTTATTGTTCATAGAATTTCCTTTTTTATTTTAGCTAACTTAATTAGAATGAATAATTTTTAGTTTAATCAGCAATCGGAATATTTTTATATTCCTGTGTTACTTCAAGTATGGCTTTTTCGATTGGCATTCTTTCTGCTGCAGATCCTCCGGTAAACCCCTGTGCATCAGTGTGTTTAAAGATATACTCTACTTCTTCAGGCCCTTCGATAGGGCCGCCATGGGCAAAAAGAATAACATTCTTATTTACTTTTCTTGCAGCATCAAATATTTTCTGGCTGAGCTCTGCTGCCTCATCCAGTGATATAACTGCCTTGGCACCAATTGTTCCACCTTTAGTTGCTCCTGCATGTGAAGAAATGATATCAGCTCCTGCATCAGCAAGTATCTCTGCTTCTTCAGGTGAAAATGCATATGAAAAAGTAAACATATTCATTTCTTTTGCAGCTTTTACAAATTCCACTTCATTGCTCCAGCCCATTCCTATTTGTTCAATCTGCACACTGAAGCTTTCCCCATAAAGTTTGCTTATGAAAGGATTAACACCCGAGATACCCATATCCCAAAGTTTTTGTAAATGTTCTCTGTGGGGTAATAAAGGATTATGAGGAGATGAAAGTGAAATTACCGGTGTCTCTTTCACCATTGGAAGAATTTCTTTGGCAAGATCAAAAACAATCTGATTGACATCCCAAAATGGTAAAAAAGCAGCAAGTGAACCAAGTCCTTTTAACCTGCCGTAACTTGTTGGAGATATACAGATTAGATCCGACCCTCCTTTTTCCTGAAGTTTTGCAGATATACCCATGCCGCAGTTTGGCATAAATAATGGTCTGCCTTTGGATATTTCTGCCTGCAGCCTTTCTACTATTTCTTTTGAAGTGTATCGTTTAGCCATATTTTCCCCCTTCTGATTTTTTTTAATAATGTACCAAAACCTGGTTTATTTTTCAGGTAAAACTTTTTTATTACTTCCTACTATAAAAGTTTCAAGCAATTTTAGCAAAAATATATTACCATATATTTTTCTATCAAATAAAATGATAAAATTTTTAGTGTTTTTAATCATTTTTTTCATTTTTTTTCAAATTTATTGAAAACTATAATAAATGTTATATTTTTTCTTAATTCAGAATCACCTTACATTATTTTTTATAAAAAAATCTTATTACTTAATTTAAATATAGAGTTATTCTTTTAATTTGATTAAAATTATAAAATCATATAAATCTTAAAAAATTTATAAAATAAACGGTTCGATTAGAAGACAGGCAATATTAGACTTACTCGATGAGGAGGAAGAAGTCAGCACCGATTTTTATTATCAATTCATAAATCAGAATAATTAACTTTTTATTTTTTAAAAATTATCTTTTTTTAAAATTTATTATCTTATTATCCACGTGGAGGATTTATGATTATAGATTTTCATACACATTTACTACCAGCAGATTACCTGACAGACGATCTTGCAAACTATTTTAAATCGAGAAAAATCTGGGATAGTCAATTTAGTATGCTGACATCGGATTGCCTTTTAAAAATAATGGATGATAATAATATTGCTGCAAGCGTTGTTCTAAGTCTTGCACTAACCCCTGATATGAAAAATTCAGAAATTTCAAGGGTAAATAAGTATGTGAGCGAGCAGGTATATAAAAATAAAGACAGGCTCCTTGGTTTTTTTACTTTGAATCCTTTTTTCGGAGATGAATCAATGCAGGTTCTCGAAAGCAGTATAAAAGATCTTGGTTTATTGGGGTTAAAAATACATCCTTCCTTTCAGGAAATCTGTCCCGATGATAAAACTCTTTATCCTTTTTATAAAAAAATGCAGGATTATGGCTTGCCTGTTTTATTCCACACCGGTTCCATCGGAATAATTCCATTTAAAGATTCATTTTCCAATCCTTCCCATATTGATGCAGTAGCCAGTGATTTTCCACAACTGACTATTATAATTGGCCATTCAGGCAAGATATGGCATGACGAAACTGCAATGCTTTTAAGAAAACACAAAAATGTCTTTGCGGATATAAGTACAAACATCGGCAGAGACTCTTTCTCTAGCGAACATCCGATGGCATGGCTGCTATATAAATTTAAATCTTATGCCGGCTGTATGGACAGATTAATATTTGGAAGTGATTATCCTTTTTATATGCAGGATGAAACAATAAATTGTCTGCACAAAGCTGTAAAACTGTTAAATGAAAAATATAATAATTTCATCACAGATGAAGATATTGAAAAAATATTATATAAAAATGCTTTAAATTTGCTCAACAAAATTAAAGATAAAAAAATGAGTGAATATTAAAAGGTCCAGGACAACAGTAAATGTCGCATTATGGCTATCACCGACTACTCTGTTAAATATACTTTTTTTCGGTACGATAAATTACTGTTCTTTTACCACAAAAGGTCTGCAGATGGAATGGTTGATTGAGTTCTATGAAACTGATTGATGTGAGTCTGATATGACTTCCAGTTTGTCTTGTTATGGAATAACCATAAATTTTTAATAATTTAATTAAACTTTCAGAGTTGATATCCTTAGGTATTTTCATACTGCTATTAATTCATCTTTAACTAAATGCAGTCTTATGATCTTTGGTGTATCTTCTTTATCAAAATGACACAAAACTGCATCTTTAACAGCTTCTTTTAATGTTTTCATATCTTCAGCTTCGGTAAATATTGAATATCCTAAAGCTTTCGCTTCATATCCGCCTTCTGCAGATTCTTCAACAATAAATATTATCTCATTCATGATATATGTTTCCTTTAAAGAATATAAATTTTTAATTTAAATATACCAACCATTATATTACTTCTCGTCGATTTCAACATCTCTTACAGTTTTAATATATTTTTCATTAAATGTTATTTTTGATTTTAAAGCCATCAATTCTTTAAGTTTTTTAAACCTGACGGCATCTTTTATTGCATACTCCACTGCTCTTGATCTGTTGGTAGTGCCATACAGTGCTTCGGCTTCCTTAATAATTTCTTCTGGTATATTTATAGTTGTTCTCATATTATTTCACCTGTATATGATTTTACATAAAAAAGTTATGATTTGAAATATATTATTACTTTTTAAGTTAAACATATTTATAGATACAACATCTTCATAGTTGAAATTATTGAGGCGCATATATAGTAAATTTATGCGCCTCAATAATAAATAGTTATATGATATAAAGCCACAATGAACTTTATATGTTTTTAAGATTTTGTTTAATTCTTATTTGAAAAATCTCCGGCAACTTCATTTTTTTCAGTTAAAATTCTAAGCCAGATGCTCTGCTTGCCAAATGCTTTTGCTTCTGTTTTTGAATTAAAATAGATATCCACCCTGTTTCCTTTGATTTTTCCTCCGGTGTCCTCAGCAATGAATTTGCCAAGATCCTTGATCTCCACTATAGTCCCAAGTGGAATTATTTTGGGGTCAACTGCAATTATGCCTTCATAGGCTTCCTTTCCGGTTGCAGTTTTATCGTCTGTACCTTGAGTGGTGTCGTTTGCGCTGTATGCCGTCGCAACGAAGTAGTACCACTCTACAATCTTTGTTTCTATCTTGTTTACTATTACAGGCTCCTGTTTTACAACGACTTTTTCACTTTCTATCCCGGTGTTTCCCGTAATAATTTTTTTAATATTGTCCGCGTATTTAACGTAAGACCAGACCGCTGTAAAAGCAACAGCGACTATTAATGTCCAGAAAAGGACATTAATAACAATATTATATTTCCTCATCTGCGCCTTTCTCTACTTTTTCACTTGAATCAGTTCCATGAATACTTACTGACAGAAATGTTTCAAGTTGTCCCCGATAATGGTTTGGCTTTTACCATTTTTTATTTTAAGGACCAATTTTTCTGTAATTTATCAATCGCAAGATCGATAAATATATGAATAATTCAGATAATTATTCATCAAATCAGAAATTCTGTTAGATTATAAAGATAAAATATTAAAAATCAACACTAAAAAATTTTTATGAATAAAAAACTATACAAATGTATAGCTAAATAGTATAATCATGACATAAGAGCTGAAACATTCTTTAAAACAGTCTGCTTTAAAGGTGGTGCTCATTAAAAACCGGTAAAAAATAATAAAAATACTAAAAAATTGCTGTATTTTCAAATTTTATGTAAATTACCAAATACATATTTATTAATATGAATAATAGCATTAATACATATACTTGTAAAGTGATTTTAAAATGGTAAAAAAAGAAAGCCTGACTCAAAAACAGTTAAATGTTTTAAGAATAATTTATGAATTTATCGCTGCCAACAACTATTCCCCTTCCATACGAAACATTGCGGAAATTTTGGGTTTATCATCGCCTAAGGGCGTCAGTGATCATCTGACAGTACTCGAAAAAAAAGGATATATCCTGAAAAGTTCTTCGGCAAGATCCATAAGGCTTACGGGAAAATCATTATGGTATCTGGGAGTACAAAACCCTTCAATTGAAAACAACGTGGACTATCTGCCTCTTCTTGGAAGCATTGCTGCCGGAAAACCGATATTTGCCGAAGAAAATATCCAGGAATACATACCGGTATCAAATCAAATAATGGGTAAGACTAAAGGTAATTACCTCTTAAAAGTAAAAGGAGACAGCATGTCGGGAGACCATATAGTTGACGGAGATATTCTTATGGTAAAAACTCAAAACACCGCAGAAAACGGAGAAATAATTATTGCGCTTGTTGATAATGAAGCTGTGGTAAAAAGATATTACAGACGTGTAGGCGAGACAGTAGAGTTGAGATCCTCAAATCCTCTGTATTAACCAATTGTTGTAAAGGATGGACTGCAAATACAGGCTAAAGTAATAGCCGGATACAGGAACATCCTATAAAAGAA
>JAJFVM010000172.1 GCA_021371805.1 bacterium | reverse complement strand
CTTGCGCTGTTATAATATACAGTGCCTTCTGTTGAAATTGGCGGGATATTTACGACAAGTGTCACCGTTCCTTCTTCATTAGCAGCAAGATTTCCGATATTCCATTTAACAACATTTCCCTCAACAACGCTTCCGCTGCTTGCTGAAACAAAAACTGTACCGGCCGGGATTGTATCTGTTATAACAACTCCCGTTAGATTTGTGCCTGTAACACTTTTATAATTAATTGTATAAGTAACACTCTGACCTGCCGCTACAGGATCAGGATCATCAGTAATTGTCAAAACCAATACATCTTTTAAAAGTTCTATTTTTGTTTTTACATCAATTGTCTGTGTAATCGGATCAGCTTGTTTCGAACTCATGCTTATAGAATTTGAATAAGTCTTGCCTGCTTCTTCTGTTGAAGGAATCTGAACAACAAGCTCAAGATTTTTCTCCGCAGCTGCTTCCAGTTTATCAATATTCCACTTTATTGTTCCATTTTCGTTCGTGCTGCCATCCGAACCTGAAACAAATGTAAGTCCCCCGGGAAGTATATCTTTGACTTCCAGGTTTGTTGCTGCAACATTTCCGTTATTCTTAATATTAATAATATATTTAACATTATCGCCAACTTTTGGACTTGTATTATCAGCTGAAACCGACATTATAAGAAGCCCGTTTAAAATTGTAGGCATATCATTTGAAACTGTCACCTGAGTAGATGAAGTTTTTGGTTCGGTTTCTTTTGAATCTATGGCTGTTTCATTATTAAGCAAAGTTCCGGTAACTAAATCCTCATGAATTTTAATTGTAAAATTAAGAACTTTTGTTTCCCCAGCTTCAAGGCTTCCAATATTCCAAACAACATTATCGGCATCTTTTACGCCAGAATCGGAAGCTGAAATAAAATCTGCTCCGGCCGGAATTGAACTATCTATTTTTACCTCAGTGCATTTTATATTACTTGTATTAGTAATAGTTATCTCGTAACTTAAATTTTCTCCGGCTGCAACTTTGTCACTGCTGTTCTTTACACTTAATGAAAGTACATCGCCAACATCAGCAACCTGGTTGTTTATTGAAAAACTTGCTGAAATACTTCCAAGTTCGAGTTCGTTACATTTTGCCATAGCAGTAACGGTCTTACTTTCCGAGCTGGCAATTATTGCCGGGATTCCAACCTCAATTTCTGCTTCAAATTTTTCTCCTGCACTTAGTTTATCAATACTCCAGTTTACATTTGAAATATTCTGATCAAAAATTCCGCCATTTGTTGAAGAAATAAAATTTAAATTTTCAGGAATATGTGTTTGAATAATAACAGTTGTGGCATCTGCGCTGCCGGTATTTTCAACTTTGACCTTATATTTAAAATTACTTCCGGCATCTGCTGTTGCCCCCGGAAGCACTATCTCGATTTTAAGAACAGGCTTTTGAACAACCTGCTCATCCGTAATGGTTGTATTTGTGGTGGTGCTCTCATCAGGCAGTGTTGAGACTGTAGTTGAAGTACTGCTCCCTGTATCTTCCGTCTGAGATAATTGTGTAGTTGTTGACCCCTCATCTGTCAGAGTTGTTGAAGTTGAACTTTCGGCTGTCTGACTTGTTGAAGTGACAGTCGTACTTGTATCTTCTGCTTGCGGAGTCTGGGTAGTACTTGTTGTTGTACTATCTCCGGTTGTTGTACTATCTCCGGTTGTCGTGGTTGTCACATAAACAGGGCTGTCTGCAAAAGAATAAGAATGAATATTCATCATAAAAGCCATAAAAACAATGATAAATAAAGCACTTACTTTCATTAACTTTTTCATATCAATCCCCTTTGGATTTATTTAAAATCAATATTTTTTATTAAAATAAAGAACTTTTTTTATAATAATTAACTAACCTTTTCAGTCAGTCTTACAGCTTTATTGAAAACTTATTGGTTTACTTTTTTATTTATAAAAAAATAATATTAAATAAAAATAATAACTTTAAAATATAAAAATATAGTCTTTGGTAAAATAAAGAAACCGCCTAAACTTAATATGCTTAAATTTAGCCGGTTACGCTTTAGCTCCATATTCCCCAAGCGTCCAACTTTAGGAAATACCTCAAAGCTTCTAAACTTAAAATTAAAAAATTAAATTTTCTTTATAATCTCACTTGCACTTATACTGTTTTACCATTTTAGTTTCTTTGATAGGAACAAGTGGTAACGCTTTATCAGTATATAATTATCATCTAGAAATAGTCAAGCATTTTTTATAAAATTATTATACACCCCTAATAAATTAATAATATATATTAAAATCTGGCGGCAATTATTTAACTTTTATCTCTTTTTATCTCTTTTGTGGGGATAACTTTAAAAAAATCCTGCAGGAATGCAATAATGTATAAATAATATACATTTCGCCTTAAAATAATCATTGTAATTAAATAAAAAATTGTTAAAAATAAAGATTCAATGTTTTATTTAAAAACCAATAATAAAAAGCAATTTTTTAAATACGGCGATTTGGAGAAAATATGAAAAATTTATATGTAGGAACCTCGTGGAAAATGAATAAGACAGTTGCTGAGACTCGTGAATATATGAAAAAAATGAAGGAATTTATGCAAAACAACGGCGAAGCTATAAAAGATCTCGATGTATTTATCCTGCCGACATTTTTAGCAATAGATGCAGCATTACAAATAACAAGGAATGCAAATTCCGGATTAAAAATAGGAGCCCAGGACTGCTGCTGGGAAGACTTTGGGCCATTTACCGGCGAAGTAAGTCCGATGCACCTCAAAGACCTGGGAGTTTCTTATGTTGAAGTCGGCCATGCCGAAAGAAGGGAAATCTTTAAGGAAACAGATGAAATGGTCAGTAAAAAAGTTGCTGCCATCGTAAAAAACAAGATGAAGCCTATCTTGTGTATCGGTGAAGAAGAAAAACCGTCTCAAATTGATATCGCACTTAATTTTCTAAAAAACCAGCTTCTGGACGACTTAAGCAGAATAGAAAGCGCCGATCTTAAAAATATAATTATTGCTTATGAGCCTGTATGGGCTATCGGTGCAACTGCATCTGCCCCGCTTGATTATATTAAAGAAGCCATAGATTTTTTAAGAGCTCTGCTCAATAAAGAATTTGGCGGCAGACATGGTGATGACCAGGTGATTATTTATGGCGGAAGTGTCACACCGGAAAGCGCAAAAGATATTTTAGCTCTCCCGGACAATGATGGCATCTTCGTCGGAAGATCAGCACTAAACATAGACTACTTTATAAAAATGATCATTATGGCATCAGAAGTTCAAAAGGTTAAATAATAGTAAATAAGTCAATTAAAGATCACATAATTTACCAGCTTCATCTGTAAAAATATTACCAATTGGATTATCATTTATAGAAAATCAAAAGCATTATAAATTAAAAATATTTTATTGTGGAAAAAAGAGATCTCGCTAAAAGAAAACTTTCAATTTTTTCTCTTGCTGTTTCGATATTTCTTGTAATTGTAAAAATTTTTGTAGCATATACCTCAAACAGCCTGGGAGTTTATTCGGAGGCACTTAACAATACACTTGATATTGTAACGGTTCTTATTACCTTCTTTGCAATAAGAATTTCGACAAGGCCTCCCGATAAGGACCACCCTTATGGCCATGGCAAGTATGAAAACATTTCAGCTTTTTTTGAAACCCTTATTATAATGCTTTTATGTTTTTTCATAATATATAAATCGATAGTTCGCATAATAACTAAAGACTATGCACTGAATTTAAATATATATGTCTTTATGGTCCTTATCTTTTCGATAATTATAAATATTATAAGAGTATTTTATATCCGGAAAATCGCCGGTAAATATAATTCCATCGCATTCAAAGCAGATTTAATTAATTATTCCGGAGATATCATAAGTTCGATAATTGTTATTTTAGGGCTTGCTTTTGCAAAATTTGGTTTAAATATAGCAGACCCGATAGCTTCTATTATGGTGTCCATTATAATTCTTGCTTTCAGCATAAAATTATTTGTAAAAACCATAAAAGACTTACTGGGGTTTATCCCTGTTGAAGTAACGGAAACTGTCGAGAAAATATTGAATGGTTTTAATGAAATAAAAAAAGTAAATCAGATTAAAATCCAGGAAGTTGGCAATATTAAGTTCGTAAATATAAATCTTTCCCTCAAAGGAAGCCTTCATCTCTCACAGGCAGAATCCATAAAGGAAGAAATAAAAAATAAGTTAAGTGAAAAAATTCCTGATGCTGAAATACTGATTGAAACAAAATCTGCCTTTTTTGATGCAAATATCGAGGAAATTATAAAGGAGATTGTGTTAAATGAGCCCAAAGTTAAGGATATACACAATATCTCTCTTAACAATGTCAATGAAAAATTCAATATAACTTTACATATAGAGCTGACAAAAGAAATAAAACTTGCAGAAGCAGAATTAATTACAAAAAATATTGAAAATAAAATCAGGAATATTTCAAATGATCTAAACCATATTTATATTCATATAGAAGTTGAAAACAATCCGGAAGAATGGCAGGACATTACTGAAAAATCCAATAAACTGATAGGACAGATTAAAGAGAATATTAAAGATTATGTTGATATCAATACTTGCCATAAATTTGCGGTGCTTATAAAAGACGACAGATATAACATCTCATTCCACTGCCGGCTGGATAAAAATTTCAGTATCAGCCAGGTGCATTTAAAAACAACCGAGATGGAAAACCTTTTAAAAACCAAGTTTAAAGATATCGATGAGCTGACAATACATGCTGAACCAAACTGATGATTTTTCTTTGAATATACATATGCGATACCGCTGTTAATATTAATATATGGCAGTCGAATAAAGTAATTTTATTTTATAAGTAAATAATATCTATAGGCTCACGCTCATAACATTTTTACGATTCAAGCTGCGCTTGTCCGCTGTCTTCCTTTCCTTTCATTATCTATAATAAGACAATGGAGCGCTTCCATCTTGAGGCTAACGTCCGAGGTATTCTTAGCAAGATAATAAGTCTGCTATTATTATTTACAAAGTTATTATAGAAGGGTCCATGGTTAACGCAAGAGCATTTTTCCGGTACTCATTTAATTCATTTGGTATTCTTAATGCGGATCATAAGACAATAAAAAGATAATTTGCTCAACTATTTCCGGATCAAATTGTATCCCTGAGCAATGCTAAGTTTGTAAACGGGATTTTATAGATTAAAAAATTTTTATAAATCTTATCCGCAATATATTTTGCATGCTTCT
>JAJFVM010000042.1 GCA_021371805.1 bacterium | reverse complement strand
GAATCATCCACGACCTGCCGTATTTTTTGGTATTGGGTATCCGGCCGTCTGCCAGAAGCCTTTGAACCTGCCGGAGTGACACGCCCCACCTTTCGGAAGCCTCCGAAACAGATATATAATCCATCAAAAAACTGCCCTTTCCTTATGAAATTACAGTTTAATTATAGTCGCTTGAGCGACGAGCTACAAATATAAATCTATAAATTTTTTAAGCGAATTATCATCTCCAACCCGCGCGAGCGGTGAGTCCTTGTTTTCTGTTCACCCCTGCTCATCAACCGCTCCACACTCCGCTTAATGATCTCCGCCTCCCCGACTTCGAATATTATAAAACGTTACTCGCATGTACCGAAAGAATTATATGGAAAGTTGTCTACCGCTGTCGATAAAAATAAATTTTATCAACTAAAGATAGAGGGGCAAAAAAATTATAAGAATTTATGATTTCGAAATATTATAAATATTAATACTATAATCCACCATTATAAATCAGAAAAATTTATAGAAAATGGAAATATTTATTGCAGCCTCAATAAACCGCCATATTCATCTGAATGAATGTCATTTGTAATCGCTACCCTGGGCAGATTATATAAATTTACGCTGTTTACATTTAATACCCCTCCGCTATACCTTATAGCCCCGCCATAACCAGTCTGTGATAAAAGGGAAATAAGTTCGCTGTTAACTCCATCATGAGGCCATGAAAGAAATATGCATGGTCTTTTAATATGAGCTTCAATATCTGCTTTCGAAGCAGCCATTTCATTTTTAGCTTCTTCCAGACTTAGCTGGTTCATGTAGCTGTGCGTCATACCGTGAGAGCCAAATTCGATACCATAATTTGCCAATGCCATAACTTCAGGCCATATCAACATCGGTCTTCTTGCAACAGCTTTTTCATTTTTATCAAAATCATTCATGCGCCTGTCAGCTTCAGAATTTCCTATATATCCATCGATAAGAAAAACAGTCATTTTATAACCATATTTTCGAAGTATGGGAAGGGCATTAGTATAAATACTTTGATAACCATCATCACTTGTAAGAATAACCGGCTTCTCGGGAAGTGCTTTTCCAAATGCAAAATAATTTCTCAAATCTGCAAGCGTGATGGTCTGATATCCCATAGCTTTAAGAGTCCCGCACAGATAGTCAAAATTTGCGTTACTTATCTCCCATCTGCCTGCAGCAAAAGGTTCTACACCGTGCAGGGCAATAATCGGAATACTGGTTCCGGTAAACGGTCTTGTATAAAAAATTTTAATTGAATTTGAATCAATAGCTGACTGTCCGTCGGAGTTGTCTGCCTTTAAAATTAACTTAACTGAAGAAATCATATCTTTGGTAATATTTTCAGCAACTTTAACTTGCATATTAAAAGTTGCTGAAGCTCCGGGTTTGATTTCGTCGAACTGCCATTTGGTATCACCTGAGTAAGCCTTCAGGATATTTGACAATACAAGAGAGGCTGAAACATTATTTGCGGAAATGTCACCGCTGTTTGTTAATACGGCATTCACGTTTAATACTTCTCCTGCATAAATGTCCCCTCCGTTGCTGTCAGTCAAAGATAATTTTGATTTGGTAAAATCAGGATATAATTTTAAAACAGCTTTAGTTTCTGTTTCCTTTTTTACCTGTTCATTTCCATAGTCTATTGTTATATCCGGGGCAAAAATATGATTATTGCCAACACCGGGATCAACAGTTGCAGAAAATCTCAATGTTTTATTACCCAGTATTTCAATTTCAGGAGCAGTAATATTGATTTCACCATTTTCGATTAAAACTCCTCCTGAAGGTTCGGAAATAATTAAACCTTCAAGTCCCTTTATTTTGATTTTCACATTTTCGGCATTCATGGTCCCTCTGTTAAAAACAAAAACAAGGAAATTTAAAACATCACTTTTTTTTAATTCAATTTCTCCGCTGTTATTTCCAGTATCTGCCTGTGCGGAAATTTTTATAAACGAGTTACTGAAATCAGGCTCCGAGGATACAATAATTTTTTCCTTCGTGCCCGAAATATCTTTGGAAAGGTTTGTGCTTAAATTAAGAAATTTACTTTCTTTAAAATATTCATATTTTATTTTAGGGCTTTCAATAAATAAACCGTCAATTAAGGGTTTATGCACTTGAAGATTTAATTTTATCTGTCTGCTTTTCTGTTCCTCCAGTGTGCCTACGTTAAAAATTATTTCATTAGATGTCTTGTTAAAATCATATTTATATTGAGAATCTGTGCTGCCGGTAAATTCAAGATATTGTGGAACTTTAAAGATAATTTTAAAATCTGATACGGGAAGAGCGCCATTATTTTTAAAATTAATATCAAATTCGACTTTTTCACCCGGGATTACTTTTGCTTTGCCATCCTGTATCTGTAAATTTGTTAATTTAACGTTGTTTGTATTTCCATCATTAAAATTATCCTCATAATAAATGTTGGATTGATATCCGAATTCTTTGACACCGTTGTAATACCTGATGCCTGCATAAGATCCCCCGCCCAAAACCAGCAGCACTATCAATATAATTATTAAATTCTTTACCCGCTTTTTCACTTCAATCCCAGCCTATCTGTCCTGTTTTAAGGCAACTTTTCTATATTCATTTTTTGAAACAAAACCGATAATTTTCGTCCGTCATTACTGATATTTAACTCCTTTGGCGTAGCACTGTATTTATATTTGAAAACCAGATCATTAATACCCTGCTTTAATAACTGCTTTGAAACCGTAAATTCAAATCCGCTGAATTCATTTGTCTGGGAAAATTCAAATTCGGATACTTTATTTCCGTTTATGAGTACTTCAACTTTCTGTCTTTCTTTTTTATTATCGAGCGGACGTGCTGCTACGTTAAATTTTAAATCTTTTGTCAGATCATTAATGTTCATGAACAATATTGAAGTATCTCCGATTGCCCATGTTCCGACTCCCTTTTCTACATCGGAAAATCCGTAAATATAATACTTTCCGGCAGCTTCATTTCTGAAGTCAAAAGCAATTTCATCTTTTTCCTGCACTTTAATTATATTATCCGCTGTTGGCTTAAATACTTTTTCAAGCATTATTCTTTGCCCTAAAGAAATTTTTGGGAAATAATACAGTCTCGAAGCATCATCTCTGGCCGTAAGAACCTGGTTTTCTTTATAGTTATCCAGAAGTTTCCTGATTGAAGGATCTACATGTTCTTTTGTAAATAAAGATTGGTTAGTTAAAACCCATATATTTTTATTTGTATTTTCATTTAATATATTCACAAAAGCCATAAGGCTTCTTATAACCTCAATGCCATAAGTGTCGTCAATAACTTTACTTCCTTCATTATGATATGGCGCCCATGAAACAAGATTGCCCGTCCAGAGCCAGTAATCTACTTTACCTGTATACGGAGGAGAATTATATATATCTATAGTTATAACAATATCATCAGCCTGCATATGCTCTGCCACATATTTGCCTCCTGTGGCTGCATCTCTGTGCACATTCCAGGAATTGGAAATGGAATACATCACATCAACCTTTTCATTATGCTTTTTATAAGCAATAGCCCAGGATTCTTTTGGATTGACTCCGTTAATAAGCAGGATTGATGCTATTATAAAAATAACGGTTATTGATATGCCAAAAATTTTAGCTGATTTTTTTCTTATGACTTTAACTATCAACATACCCATAGATAAAGAAACAAGATAAATAACATAAGAAAATCCCAGAATAAACAGCGGCATCAAAAAATAAATGTAGCGCTGCTGGCCATACATCCTGCCAAGTGATAAAAAAACTGCAATGATTATAAATGTCAGATAAATCATAAACATATTAAAAGGCCATCTTACAGGCCCCCACTTGACAACGTTTTCATTTAGATATAAATCTTCCGTAGTTGATTTTTTTCTTATCGAAAGAAAGATTGCAAAAATAATGAGTACAATAATTCCAGCCATGAAAACATAGTACATTTTAGGAAACATGATATCCATAATCTTAAAATAAAACGGATCAGGAATTTTAAGGTATGCTGTTAACAAAGCCCTTATTCCTGTTCCCTGAACATAAAAACTTCTGCCGACTTTCCAGAAAAATACCTGGTTTATAACCTGAAGTGCATACATCAATATTACTGTTATCAAAGGAGTAATTATTTCTTTTTTAAAAAATTTTTTGCCTTTATAAAAAAGGAGGGCGATGAATAAAAATACAAGAGTCATTCCTATGCCATGTACTAAAGAAGTTAAAATCATGAAAACAACAGCCAGAACCCTGAAAGGTTTTTTGTCTTTCACAAATCCAAGATAAAAAAACAGGAAACTTACTATAAAGAAGAACTGAAAGTCGGAATAATACCTTGCTTCCCTTGAAAACTGGACATACCATGTGGAAAAAGCAATTAATGATGCACCAAGAAATCCGACAAACTTATTTGCAAGTTCCTTGCCGGTAAAATATACCGCAATAACTGTCCCTATTCCCGACAATACGCTTACAATCCTGAAAGAAAATTCTTTTGCTCCGAATATAAGAACCGGAAGCGCTTTTAAATAATAATCAAATATACCGTGCCATAAAATATTTCCTGAAGGAAGCTTGGGAAATCCGTACTTTAAAATACTCATGGTTCCTACAAAGGTGTGGCCGTCATCTCCCCAAAAAGAAAGATATCCTAAATTCCTGAACCTTAAAATAAAACCGGCAATGCATATAATTGTAAGAAATATAAAAGTAAGGGTATTGTTTATATCTTTAAAATAATTTTTAATTTTAACCATTGCAAAAAATATCGTATTTTAAAATTGTAAAATTTTTAATATTTTCTCACATTTCATTCATTATTCAATAGAAATCGATTCATATTTACTCGATTCATATCTACTCAAGCGGCTTAAGCCCGGAGGGTATATAAAAGAAGATTATTTAATGTATAATAAAAAATAATTAATTTTAATACCGGTTATTTTTGCAGCAATGAAAAAAATTAAATACCTGTCAAGGTTTTTTTTGATATATTTTGCTTATATCCTTAAGAAACAAAAAGTAAACTATTCTCCGGTAAAGCTATGGATTGAAACATCAGCCAGATGCAACCTGCAATGCAGGCTTTGTGTCAATAAAGATATGCCTGTTAATATGAAGGGTGATATGGATTTTAATCTTTATAAAAAAATTATCGACGAAGTTAAAGATTATGTATTTGAAATCAACCTTTTTCACAGGGGAGAGCCTTTGCTTCACCCTCAAATTATTGAAATGATCGAGTATGCCGGTAAAAATAATATAAAAACCAGCCTGCATACAAACGGTGTACTTCTTAATCACGAACTTTCTGGAAGACTGATTGCTTCAGGATTAAACATGATCTCGTTTTCATTTGATGGTTATACAAAGGCAACATATGAAAAAAACAGGGTTGGCGCCGTATATGAAAATACACTGAAAAATATTATTGATTTTTTAAAAATAAAAAAAGAATTAAATTCTGTAAAACCTTTTACAAGCTTGCAGGTTATGGAATTTGATGAGGAAATTTCCACAAAGCAATTCCTGATTCAAAAAAGAGAATTCACGAAAAACTTTATAAACCTTCCTTTGAATAAATTCATAATAAGAACGCCTCATAACTGGGGCGGTCTTCTTGATATCGCCAGTGCTGCAAAAGCAGAAAAAAATAAAATTAAATTAATGAATTGTACGTTTCCATGGTATGCACTTACAATTTTTTATGACGGTAAAGTTTATCCTTGCCCGCAGGATTTTTATGGGGAACTGCAGGTCGGAGATGTTAATAAGGATTGTATTAAATTAATTTTTAATAATGAAAAAATTCAGGACATCCGGAAAAGCTTCGCTAATAAAAAAACAGATAATTTAAGCCCATGCTGCAATTGTGACAGGTGCCGGAGGGATACATTCCTGGGAGTTCCTAAAGAATATCTTGGAATATTTTTAAGGGACAGCTTAAGAAAAGATTAATTATTCTCATATTTTAAAACAACCTGGTAATTTCCTTAAAATAATTCTGTTTGTTTATAACAGCAGATATATGCGGCAAAGGGAAAATATCTCTTCTGACTTGTGTCTTATTGTTACTGAGAAACTGAAAGCGATTAAAGAAGGTTCAGAAAAAAAGCTATGGATCTTATGAAACAAATGCTTGAAAGAGCCAGAATTTTAATTGAGAAAGACCATATATATCAGGTCAAATAATATCAGCCATTATATATAAGCAAAGAGCTATAAAATCAATAAAAGTATTTTGTAATTGCAATTAAAAAATTCATATGCAAGGAGAATGATTTGAGCCAAGAGGCTAAAAGCAGTGCAACCGGGAAATCCAAAATATTATATGAACCTTTTGATAAAATGGAACAGTTTATGGCTGATGTTTTTGCAAAAGTCGGAGTTCCCGAATCTGATGCAAGGATATGTGCCGAAGTACTTATTGAAGCAGATAAGAGGGGAATTGACAGTCATGGGGTTGGAAGATTCAAGCCGATATATATTGACAGGATAAAAGCCGGGTTACAGAATCCCGTAACGGATTTCGAAATTATACGTGAGGGACCGACAACTGCAGTAATTGACGGCCATAATGGTATGGGACAGGTCATTGGGAAAAGATCCATGGAACTGGCAATCAAAAAAGCAAAAAAATATGGGCTTGGCATGGTTGCAGTGCGGAATTCTACGCATTATGGAATAGCCGGATATTATGCATTGATGGCTGCAAAAGAGAATATGATAGGCATTACCGGTACAAATGCAAGGCCTTCGATAGCACCAACTTTTGGCATCGAGAATATGCTTGGAACAAATCCGCTTGTTTTCGGTATGCCCACAGATGAGTATTTTTCATTTGTAATAGATTGTGCAACTTCCATTACACAAAGAGGGAAGATAGAGCTTTATGCAAGGGAAGGAAAAAAGCTGCCTCCGGGGTGGGTCATTGATCAGGATGGCAATACAAAAACAGACCCTGCAGTAGTATTGGAGGAGCTCAACAGCGGCAAGTGTGCGCTTGCACCTCTGGGAGGTGCAGGAGAAGAACTGGCAGGCTATAACGGATACGGTTATGCCACAGTAGTTGAAATACTGTCCTCTTCGCTTCAGGCCGGACTTTTTCTAAAGGACCTGGCAGATGTGGACAGTAATGGCAAAAAAGTCCCAAGCCGTCTTGGACATTTCTTTTTTGCAATAGATATTGCCAGTTTCATCGAACCGGAAAGCTTTAAGAAAAATACAGGGGATATACTGCGGAGCTTGAGAAATTCAAAAAAAGTTCCGGGGCAGGAAAGGATTTATACTGCGGGTGAAAAAGAATACATTGCCTGGATGGACAGAAAGGATAAGGGTGTTCCTTTAAATGATGTTATGCAGAAGATAATAAGGACAACCAGGGATGAATATGGGCTTAGTCAGTACAAATTCGGTTTTGATACCTTAAAAAGCTGATAATAATTATGAGATTAAATAAATCCAAAAAATATATAATT
>JAJFVM010000083.1 GCA_021371805.1 bacterium | reverse complement strand
CATTCCTGATTTCCGAAATATCTCTTATCCCTTTAAAAGCCCATCCAAGAATTTTCCTGAATTCCTTTACTGATTTTTCCTCATCTTTAAAATAAATCATAAACTTTAAATACAAGATAAGAAAATCTACTTTCGTACTATTACTGATAGGAAAATTACTTTTTTTAATGTCTGTATCCATATATTTTGTATTTTTATTTAAACAGTCTATTGCCCTAAAATAGTCATTTTCACTTAAACTTAGAAGCCCGAAAAGCAGTTCCGAAAAAATCCATGGATTTCCTCTGGCAGTCCGCCCGATCATCATGCCGTCACATGCAGTATAATCTGATACCCATTTTGCTTTGGAAACACTTTCGATATCTCCACTTGCTATAACAGGTATTTTAATATGATTTTTGACTTTTTTAATATATTCATAGTCGGCTTTCCCCGAATAACCCTGTTTCACTGTTCTGCCATGAATCGTTATTGCGTCGGCTCCTTCATATTCGACAATTCTTGCAATATCCAGAATATTAATATTTCCTTCATCCCAACCAATTCTTAGCTTAACAGTAACAGGTTTTTTTATTTTTCCCTTCAATTTATTAACTATCCTGCCGATAGTTTCAGGTTCATTTAACAGATATCCTCCGCTTCCGGTTTTTAAAACTTTAGGAACAGGGCAGCCCATATTGATATCAATCATATCTGAATTTGCCTCTATTAAGCTTGCGGCTTCTGCTATTATCTCCGGATTATTTCCGAATAACTGAACGGCACATGGCCTTTCAAAATCAGTTGGTTTTGCAAGTTCAAGTGATTTTTCATGATTATATATAAGGCCGTAACTTGTTGCCATTTCTGAAAATGTAAGGGAGCAGCCAAGATATTTTGCAAAAATCCTGTAAGTATTATCACTTATTCCAGCCATAGGTGCAGCAATAACCGGATTATTTATCATGAGATTGGAAATTTTAAATGGATTTAACCTGATTTCAGAAAAATTATTTAATGAATTAAGCTTGGCTATTCTTTGAAAATCCAGGCCATAAAGTTCTGAAAATACGGAAAGCATAAGCCTGGTTTTTTCCTTTAATTCGGTAATGAGATTTTCTAATTCATTTATTTCCCGTTTCATAATCTAAGAGATAGCGTTAAGCAAATCAGCATCAGCATTTATCTGCTTTTTCTACTTTGTTTTTATCATTTAATATTTTTATTCCCTTAAGTGTTAAGTTGTCGTCCAATATAGTGATGTATTTACTCTTGTCTTTTAATAAATAGGACAATCCTCCTGTACCAATGACAATAGGCTTAAATTGTTTCTTACCATCTTTTTCTTCATCAATAATCTTTTCAATTATGAAATCAACCTGGCCAAGAAAACCAAATAATATCCCTGCCCTCAGCCCGTCATAAGTGTTTTTACCTATTATGGTGTCAGGCCAGCTTAAATCTACCTTGGAAAGTTTTGCCGCAAATTTAAAAAGAGCTTCAGATGAAATTTCAATCCCAGGAGTAATCACCCCACCTATATAATCTCCTCCATCGGAAATTATATCAAAAGTTGTAGCTGTCCCGAAATCTGCAACAATTGCCGGAAATCCATAAAGTTCTTTGGCTGCAACAGCATTAGCAATTCTGTCTGCACCCACTTCCTTTGGAAAGTCATATAAAATTTTAAGCCCGGTTTTAACAGAGCTGTTTATAACAAAGGGTTCGGTTTTAAAATATTTGGCACTCATTATCTTTATTTCTTCAAGCGCTCTTGGGACCACACTTGAGATTGCTATTTCTTCAATACTTAAATAATCATAACCTGAATTATCAAGAAAATTCAGAATTATCGAACCAATTTCATCAGCAGTCTCATACCTGTATCTTGGAGTACCCATTCTCCATGATGCTGAAATGTCGTTACCTTCAAATAAACCAATAACCGTATGAGTATTTCCTATATCAATCACAAGAAGCATAATCCCCTCCATTCTAAAATTTAAATAATAAATTTAATAGTTCCTGACTTTTGTCAATTAATGTTAATTTTACCATCTAAAAGTGCTTAATTTAAGCATAAAATAAGCAATATTTCCCTAAATTTCATACAGTGCTTGAAATAAAAGAAGAAGATCTTATGGAATAGTTACCTATTTTTTATATATTCTGATTTATTTTTACAACCTTGTCAGGAAAAATATTCTTATTAATGTACTTCAGAATATTCAAACCGTTGATTATAAAATCCGGGGCAATCTCTGATAACGGTATTATCACAAAATTTCTTTTTGAAAGCTCAGGATGGGGAATCTTTAAAATATCTGAATCTACCGATACCCCATCAATATGTAAAATGTCAATATCTATAATTCTTGGTCCGTTTTTTATAATCTGGCTTTCCCTGCCCAGTTCATGTTCCATGCTTTTTATATAACCAAGTAAAACAAATGGACTGATAGAGCCGCATACCGAAGTTTTGACTACAAGATTGAAAAAATTTTCCTGATCTTTAAAATACATCGGTTCTGTTTCATAAATTGAAGAAACTGCCAGTATCTTAAAAATACCGGATTTATTTATCAGACTTAAGGCATTTTTAATATTTTCAAGCTTGTTCCCTTTATTGGTTCCTATAGAAAGATAGACAATTTGATCACCTTTTATTTTTTGGCTTAATCCTGTCTCGAATACAACTCCGACGCTATCCAATTTTTCATCAATCGGAGGTTTTATCTTTTCAACTTTAACCTTTACCTTGTTTATCATGTAAGACATTTCCGAAATTTTAACCGCTATCTTTTCAGCCAGAGTTTCAATCAAGTCAAATTTGTTTTTTGAATTTATTTCCTTTATTATACGAACAGCTTCGGAATAATTAACTGTCTCGGAGATATCATCCTTATCCTTGAAACTTTCTTTACTTATCTTTATCTCAACATTAAAAATAAAATACTGACCTTCATTTTTTTCTTCCGGTCTTACCCCATGATATCCATATAATCTTAAATTTTTAACAAATATTTTAAACATTATAGTTTGAAAAATTAATTACTAAGTTAATAAGGATCTGCATCTTCCGGTTCTTAAATAAATCAGGAACCATCTACTTTTTAACTTTATTTGATATTCTGAATTGCTTTTACTAATTTTATAGCCCTGACGGTTTCCCTGACATCATGAACACGAAGCAAATTTGCCCCATTCATTACAGACATCACTGCAACAGCAAGACTTCCTTCCAGCCTTTGATCAGGCGGCAGATTTGACAAGGCGCCTGTAAAAGATTTTCTGGACGCCCCGATTAAAATCGGAAAACCAAGCGACTTAAAATCTTTAAGCTTTTTTATAATCGTAAAATTATGTTCAAGAGTCTTTCCAAATCCGAGCCCAGGATCAATCATAATATTTTCAGGTTTTACTCCGGACTCAATTGCTAAAGCTGTCTGGGTTCTGAAAAAACCATAAATTTCCTCAACGACATCCTCATAAAACGGATCTTTCTGCATGTTTTGCGGAGTTCCTTTCATATGCATCAATATCAAAGATGAACCATAATCTGATGCAATTCTTTTCATATTGTCGTCAAGTACCAATCCGCTTATATCATTTATTGCATCAGCACCGGCTTCGATTGCTTTGAGTGCCACACTGCTTCTATATGTATCTATCGAGATCAATACATTATGATTTTTTTTAATATAACTTATTATGGGAATTGTTCTTTCAAGCTCGTCTTCAACACTTACCGGATTAGATCCTGGTCTGGTTGACATTCCTCCGACATCTATTATGTCTGCACCATCCTCGACAATTTTGTCCACCTTTTTAAATGCATTTTTAACATCATAATATTTACCGCCGTCAAAAAAAGAATCGGGAGTTACATTTAAAATACCCATAATCACAACTTCATTTTTAAGATCAAATTCTTTTGGCCCAATTTTTAATATTTTCCGGCGTTCAATTTTTTCAAGATTATCCAGAAATTCACTAAGCTCAACTGAAAGAGATTTTAAACCGAAAGGCTGTATCCTGATTTTATCTATAAGGCTTTTTATATTTTTTTTAGTCCCAAAAATTATAACATCGGATCTTTGTGCTGAAGAGTACAGCGTTTCTCTGGAAGTGGCAACATCTCCATCTCTGGCAAGCATTTCCTGTTTTAATATATTTGCCGCCCTGCTGTCAACATCGGTTACTTTAATGGCAATGCTTGTAATTTTATCAGCCATTATTTTTGCACCTGGTCCGGATGCTTTAATTTTCATAAATGAGTCGGAAGCATCCGATTTGTCTTCTATAAATAACTGTCTGATTTTATAATTCATATTTTTAAAAAAAGAAATAAATGATTAGATATATTAATTTAACAACAGTAAAATCAAATTAAACATGCGATTAAAAAAATCTTTTATTAAAAATACCCCGGATTAATTTATTATAATCATTACCTGTTATCCTTAATCAATGCAAAAGCTTCAGCCCTTGAAGCAGCATTTCTCCTGAACACTCCCCTGACCGCAGAAGTTATTGTGATTGTCTTAGGTTTCTTTACCCCTCTCATGCTCATACAGAGATGCTCTGCTTCAACAATAACAAGCACCGCCCTTGCTTTCAGCTTATTTTCCAGAGCATCTGCCACAATGGTTGTAAGTCTTTCCTGAACCTGTGGCCTTTTTGCAACTACATCAACCAATCTTGTAATTTTAGATAAACCTGCTATTTCACCTTTTATATTAGGAATATATGCAACATGAGCTTTGCCTATAAACGGAATCAGATGATGCTCACAAACAGAATAAAACGGAATATCTTTAATAACGATAATCTCGTCATGATTCTCATCAAACATTGATTTTAAAACTGAGGCAGGGTTCTGATCTATACCTGAAAATATTTCTTCGTACATATCAGCAACTCTTCTTGGAGTATCTTTAAGACCCTCTCTTTCAAGATTTTCGCCAACACCTTTTAAAATTAATCTGACACCTTCTTCAATTAATTTCTTATCCACCTAAAACCTTATTTTCGCTAAATTATAGAATTTTTAACTTCATTAAAAACAAATCTGAAATTTTAAATAAAATTTTTATAACAGCTACTTTTTTTGATCTTCCTTGTTTAAATTGGTTTCAGTTATGCCTGTAACCGGCTCCGCTACAGAGGTTTTGGAAGATTTCTTAAACTTTTTCGGTTTATCCTTTTCATTTACCGTTTCATCTTCAACAGATTTGAAACCGTCAGCCTTGTTTATATTCAGTTTACCAAGGATTTTAATAACCTCATCTTTATTTAAGGTTTCTTTTTCAATTAATATCCCAGAAAGTTCTTTTAATACCGGATCATTTTCACTTAAAAGCTGTTTAGCTTCGTTAAAGCTGTTTTCAATAATAAGATGAACTTCATCATCTATAACAGAAGCAACCTTATCGCTATAATGAGGCCTTGAAATTATCTGGTTACCTAAAAATACTTCATCAGCTTCTCCCTTAAAAGCAACCGGCCCTAATTTATCGCTCATTCCAAAGTCTGTAACCATCTGTCTTGCAAGTTTTGTTGCTCTGTCAATATCATTTTCTGCACCACTTGTTATATCATTAAATATAAGCTCTTCTGCGACTCTGCCGCCAAGAAGCATTTTTATATTATCAAGAAGCTCAGTCCTGGATTTGAGAAATCTGTCTTCTTCCGGCAAAGTAATTGTATATCCCAGAGCCCTTCCTCTTGAGATAATGGATATTTTATAAACCGGATCAGTATTTGGCAGTATATAGGCAAGCAATGCATGGCCTGCTTCATGATAAGCAATAATTTTCTTTTCCTTTTCAGAAATAACCCTTGTTTTCTTTTCAGGTCCGGCGATTACCCTTTCTATTGCCTGTTCTATTTCAAACATGCTTATTTTTTTCTTATTATGTCTTGCCGACAAAAGTGAAGCTTCATTAAACAAGTTTGCAAGATCAGCACCAGTAAATCCAGGTGTTTGTTTTGCGATTGTTTTAAATACTACATCCTTATCAAGAGGTTTACCTCTGCCATGAACTTCAAGAATCTTTTCTCTTCCGATAAGATCAGGCCTATCTACCATGATCTGCCTGTCAAACCTGCCTGGTCTTAGTAAAGCAGGATCCAATATATCTGGCCTGTTGGTTGCAGCAATTAAAATTACCGTGCTGTCAGCATCAAAACCGTCCATTTCTACCAGCAACTGGTTTAAAGTTTGTTCACGTTCATCATGTCCCCCTCCAAGACCAGCACCTCTATGCCTTCCGACTGCATCAATTTCATCCATGAAAATAATGGAAGGCTGAGTAGCTTTTGCCTGAGCAAACAAGTCTCTTACCCTTGATGCACCTACACCTACAAACATTTCAACAAACTCCGAACCTGAGATACTATAGAAAGGAACACCAGCCTCTCCGGCAACTGCACGTGCAAGCAATGTCTTACCTGTACCCGGAGGCCCGTAAAGAAGAACGCCTTTAGGAATTTTAGCCCCCATAGCTTTAAATTTTCCGGGATTTTCAAGAAACTCTTCAATTTCCTTCAATTCCTCGACAGCTTCGTCTACTCCGGCAACATCCTTAAAAGTTATCTTATTTTTCCCTTTGCCGGATACCCTTGCTTTGCTTTTCCCGAACTGCATAACTTTTGAACCCCCGCCCTGCATCTGGTTAAAAAGAAAGAAAACCAAGCCAAACATTATCAGAAAAGGAAGCGCACTTACTAAAAGCTGAATCCAGATTGACTGTTTCTGGTTATCTACTTTAAAAGGAATATTCTTATCAATTAAATATTTTGAAATATCATAATCTGCAAGAAATGAAACCTTAAATTTAGTATTGTCCTTTAACTGGCCTTCAATTGTTTTATCATCACCCTTTACTACAACCGGTGTATTTGTATCAATGGTAGCTTTATCAACTTCAGTCATAAACTCAGTTAAGGTTAAGTCCTTAACCTGAGGTGTTAAAAACAATGGATTTCTGAGAATAAAAAACATCACCACTATTAGTAGTATCAAAAGCGTTATATTTTTCAAATTTCTTTTCAAATCAACTCAACTCCTGTTTATTAAAATTCATTTTCCCCTTTATATTTTAGCTTAAAACTTTCCCCTAAAACTTCAAATTTCTAAAAACAATCAGAAAATAGTCCTTCAGATATTAAAGCTAAACGGATATAATATAACATTTAACTTATATTTTCAATATATCCTATATATGGCAAATTTCTATAGTTCTCGGCATAATCCAGTCCATACCCGACTACAAATTTGTTTGGAATATCAAAGCCTTTATATTTAATTTTATTTTTAAATTTACCAGGAACATCCTTATCCAGCAAAGCACAGATTTCAATACTTTTAGGATTTCTGGCCTCTATATTCTTAACCAGGTAATTGAGGGTTCTTCCTGAGTCAATTATATCCTCGATTATTAATACATCTCTGTTTTCAATGCTATAGTCCAGATCTTTTGTAATCCTTACTACACCGGAACTTACCATTGAATCCCCATAACTTGACACCGCCATGAAATCAAAAATTACGGGAACGGTTATTCTTCTGCATAAGTCAGCAATAAAAATAAACGAACCTTTTAAAACAGCTATTAAAATAGGGTTCCTGTCTTTATAGTCTTTTGAAATAGCATAGCCAAGTTCGCTTACTTTTTTCTTCAGCGCTTCTTCAGAAAACAACACATTTATATTATTCTTCCAATCAAGTTTTTCATCTTCAGAAACAAAATGTTCCATTACGCCTCATTTATTAAAGATTTAGTAATAAAAAAAATAATCCCACCATTTAATAATTATATTACAAAATAAATAAATTACCCCCAAATAATTAAGGCAGTCATTTTTATCATAATGCAAATTTATATTTCAAAGTATTTTTTCTTAAACAGAAGACACCATTGATTATTCCGGAATAAAATTGAAATTGTTAATCCCAGGCTGACAAAAACAAAACCGCCATATTAATTTTCTGTTATTTTCAGGTAAAATATTTTTTTTGTTTTATCTTTAATTTTTATTCTGTCATCAATTCTGAAATTACCTATCCATATTATTTTTTCAGAGTCACAGAAAATAGGAATTGAGCTTCTTAAATGAAATGGAACCTTAATGTCAGTAAAAAAATCCTGCAGCTTCTTTTCTTTATGCATACCGAGAGGATAAAATTTATCACCATTGCGCCAGTTTCTTACAATCACCGGAAACCTGATGCTGTCTAAATCCATATAAGCTTCGTTGGTATAAGAATTCATAATAGTGTTTTTATCAATTTTAGGCGCATTTAAGATACCTGCCGTCAGTTCAATTCCGGTTTCATTAAAATCCATATTGGTTTTATGCAGCTGATTTATTGTTCCCGCGTTCCCGGCAACTCTTAAAATGACATTACTGGTGATATTTGATTTTAGCATGATTCTTATATCATCTTTGTCAACTACTATGTATTCTTTCTCTGATTTGAGTTTCAGACAGTTTTCATCCAAAATTTCATAAAGGTCAATCTTGCTGCCGTCATATATATATAGATGTTCTTTTTCCTTCACAAAATTTATTCCATTAAGCAAATCTATTTTCTTATTTTCACCACCGGAATAACAGAATTTAAGAATATCGTTAATATTTGCAGAAACAATATCTTTAGCCTCACCGTTTACAAGCTCTATTAACTTAAAAACGAGAGCGGTTTTTATGCTGTTGTCTAAGTCTTCAATAAAAGCAACAGGAATTTTAATAAATCCCATGTTATAAATATCACTTATATTAATACCCTGTCTTTTAATAATTCCCTTAATTATCCTCAAAGCTTCAGCTTCAATGTAATCATTAACTGTCCTTAAGGTTTCAACTGTATTTAATACTTTATTCTTAAAGCTTATTCCAAATTTATCCTCTAATTCTGGGATTAAAATATTTCTTATCCTGTTTCTTAAATATTTAACTTCAAGATTTGTTTTATCGATACAGTAGCCTATCTTGTTGGAATCTAAAAAACAGACAATTTCCTCTTTTGAAGAGTTTATCAATGGTCTTATTAAATTGCCGCTTACCGGTTTTATTCCGCTTACTCCTCTTAATCCGGAGCCTCTTAATAGGTTCATAAAAAAAGTTTCCAGATTATCGTCAGCATTATGGGCAATTGCAATTTTGTTAATTGAATTTTCCAGCAGGTATTTTTCAAGAAGATTCTTTCGCAATATCCGTGCGCCTTCCTGAAAATTCATTTTTCTTTCAATACACCATTTTTGTGCATCAATTTTCTCGCTGAAAAGTTTGATTTTAAGGCCTGAACAAAAATTTTCCACAAAATCAGCATCTCTTGCGGAATCTCCATTTCTTGTCATATGATCCAAATGAAAAGAATAAAGCTCTAACTTATATTTATTTTTTATCAGATAAAAAAGATAAGCAAGAAATACCGAATCAGGACCGCCGGAAATAGAAATAAGCACAGAGTCGCCAGGATTTATCATATTGAATTTATCAATAGTTGCTATCACCTTAAAAACTATTTCA
Organism: bacterium; assembly: GCA_021371805.1. GTDB lineage: Bacteria > Actinomycetota > Humimicrobiia > Humimicrobiales > Humimicrobiaceae > JAMDDL01. Next base: position 1,447 of record JAJFVM010000083.1, on the reverse strand, counting down.
CTGTGCTTTAAACTGCCTGAGTCGTCTGAACCATATAAATTATTTTCATATCTTAAATTCATTAATTTGAAAGTATTTTCTTTATACTGATTTAATAATATCTATACTTAAGCCCGAAACTGTCAGATGCTGCCGGATCAATCATAGGCTTTTCTGTTAATCCTTTTTATTGACCTGGACTTGCCTGTTTCTTCATCGATATCAATAACCACTCCGCTTATCCAGTTATCTGAATCTGCAACACTAAACCTTTGAGGAAGCATATTTATGAACCTGTCAACTATTATTTCTTTCCTAACTCCTATGACAGAATTTCTTGGACCACACATTCCGGCATCACTGATATAGGCTGTACCTTTGTTTAAGATCCTTTCATCCGCAGTCTGAACATGTGTATGTGTCCCGATTACGGCACTCACGCGACCATCAAGATACCAGCCTATCGCCATTTTTTCACTTGTAACCTCGGCATGAAAATCAAGTATCACAATTTGTGTTCTTTTGCTTATAAAACTTAAAACTTTATCTGCAATTCTAAAAGGACAGTCGAAATTATCAATAAATACACGGCCGCATAAATTAAAAACAGCAATTTCATGTCCGTTTGTTTTTTTATTTGAAAAGATATAACATCCATTACCCGGAGTATCGGGAGGATAATTTGCAGGCTTTATAAGTCTTGGTTCCTTGTTAAGATAATCAAAGATCTCCTTCTTCTTAAATATGTGGTTGCCGCTTGTAATTACATCTATGCCAAGGTTTAAAAGAGTATCGCTTATTTCAGGAGTTATACCGATGCCCCCTGCTGCATTTTCACCATTAGCAATTACAACATCGGCTTTTTCTTCCCTGATTAAAGCATCTAAATCCTTTTCAAGGCATCTTCTACCCGGACCGCCTATAATATCCCCTAAAAATAATACAATCAACTTTCCCTCTATTCTATCTTTTTATTATTAATCCCAGAAATTAATTTTCCAGTTTCCGTCTTCTTCTTTCACCAACGAAACGATCAAATCTTTATAAACTTTTTCCTCATCATCGTAATTATCAGTAAGATCAATACCTACATTTGCTATATTATTTTTAACTTCAACCCAGTTTATTTCAATCTCGACAATTTCAGTAACATTTTTCAGTTCTTTTTTAAAATCATCCGGATTGTGACTTTTTTTATCTTTTGATGATATTAAACTATATGCTTTATCAGTATTTCCAGCTATTAAAAATTTAAAGAAATTGTCAACAACAGTTACTGCTGCATTCATTTCGTTGTCGCCAGATAACCTGCTTTTAATAAGAGTTTTAATATCAACTTTCGTGCTGCACCCGGCAAGCAAAGACATGGATCCAAATAAAAATATGATTAACCATACAGTTATTAATCTATTTTTTGTAAAATAAGTTTTTGAGCTGCAATTTTTTACAACCATAACAGCTTAGATTA
>JAJFVM010000066.1 GCA_021371805.1 bacterium | reverse complement strand
AAAATAACTATTTTATATCACATTTTGCCGTTTAAAGCTACATATTAATGATAATAATTTACAATAAAAAATCCCCTAAAAGCCTCATTTTAAAGGGGATTTGGGGGATTGGTTCTTGAGCTATGCTGTCAAACTAACGAGTTATTCACCAGGAACTATTTAAAACTACTTATTGCGTCATCTAAAAAAGTATCTGAAAGCATATTCGTTGCGTCATCTAAAAATGTATTCCAAATATATTATGTAAGGATATAGAGATAAGGCTTCTCATCTACTGATAAATCCTTTCTAACTTTCTGTTTTAATACATTTAGCTTAAGCAACTTTTCCTGCAGGCTTGATATCTTTCTTTTGAGCTCCGCAGGATTTAAGCTCTCATATTTTGCTTTAAGCCTTTCCTTTATTTTATCATCAATATCAGAACACTCAAGAACTCTTCTGTACGGAGTTTTAGCAACGTCATATTTTTTAGTAACCTTGCTTCCTTTTCTTGTCTTAAAGACAAGTTTTACAACAGGCATAAAGTAGTTTGTATATTGTCCTAAATAGATGTAGAGCTCATTTAAAATATCAACCTCTTGTTGTGTGTCATACCGCAGGTATCCAACTGCTCTTCTTACAACAGAATAATTTTTCTGCTCCACAAAACAGTTATCATTTTTTCTGTAAGCTCTTGATCTTGTAAAGGTAATCTTATTTTGTATGCAGTATCTAAGCATATGGGCGTTGATAAACTCTGATCCATTATCAGAATCAATTCCGGCTATCTTAAATGGAAATCTGGCTGAAGCAGTTCTTATTGCTTCAAATACGTGAACCTGTGCCTTATTTATACATGCAGCACTCTGGTCCCATCCTGTCAGGACATCTACAAAATTTAAGCTTTGCGCAAAGTCACCAGAGCCGGTTCCTCCATCATGGCCGACCAGGTCTGCTTCAATATATCCTGGTTTTTTCTCATTCCAGTCCGAAAATGTTCTAATTGGTATTGCTTTCTTAAGTAAGGTCCCCGGCTTTGTACCTTTTCTTCCTTTGCCAAGCCTGTATCTGTCTTTTTCAGACTTAAGAAGTCTGTCTATGGTGGATTCAGATATTTTAAGCAGTTTTTGTTTTACTTCCAAATTAAGGCTTATTTCTTTATGTTTTGTTAAAATCTCTATTGCTTCTGCCATAAAGGGCTTTAAGCGTTTGCTGCAGATAAAATCAAAGATTGTCCAGATTTTTTTCAGTGCTAAAAATACATCGTATGTGTAAATTTTGCTTCTTACTCTTTTTACTTTCTTAGCTTTACCAATAACATATTTAATTTTTTTACCTTTTGTTTTGCTATGTCCTATCACCCCTCCCGGAGACAGTCTTAAGATTCTTGCTGCATAAACTCTCCTGTAATTTGTGGTAGCGCAGAATTCATCTAAAATTTTTTTCTTTTCTTTTTTAGTTGCCTTTATGTATCTGCTGCCAACTTCTTTTGTCAATGCTTTTCTGTGCCACATTTTAAGCATCCTTTCACCCCCATATTTAGAGATTTCTTTCTTTGAATATTAGGGAGTTTTCCTGTTTTATTAAATTATTTTTCGGATACTTTTTTTAAATGAGGCAACGATACCATTTCAGATACTTTTTAAATAAAGCAATTCGGAATATTGACTTAGGAATATGTAGGGATTATAATTTTTTAAAATAATTCAAAATTAAAAAGGATTTTATTTTTAATAAAACTGAAAACGTTATTAATAAGGATTTCAATACTTGAATTTTTATATTATCTTTAAAATATTAACAAAGTCATTATTTTAGAAATGATTAAGGAGGGTAGCATGAAAAGGAAAATTACAGTTACTTTTGTTTTTTGCCTTGCAGCAATATTTGTTGCAGTGTTTTCTATGCTAGGATGTCAGTCAGCGCCAGTGTCTGAAACGGCTGAAACAGCAGTTTCTGAAACCACAGCCGAAGAGACAATACCTGCTGAAGCAGATGAAACTACGCAAGCTGAAGAGAAAGTGACTCTAAGGTATACAAGCCTAAGAACTGAAGATGTTGACGCAATAAACAGAATCAATGCAGAATTTACAAAGGCCTATCCAAATATCGAGATAAAGTTTGAACCTATTAAAAATACAGAATATGATGCTGCTTTAAAAACCTCACTTGAAACGAAAACCGGAGCTGATATTGTTATGCTGAGATCTTTTGACGGTGGACGTCAGATTTATGACAGCGGTTATCTGTTAGAACTAAATGACTTGATTCCCAACATGTCATCGGATTTTACGCCAAACTCTTTGCGAGCATGGTCTACTGATGATGGCAAGATTTATGGACTGCCTTATTTCGGCTCCATAGATGCAGTCTGGTATAATAAGGCAATATTTGCAGAATATAATCTTAGCGAGCCGGAAACTTGGGATGAATTCCTCTCTATTTGCCAGACTTTAAAGGACAACGGGGAGACTGTTTTTGCACACGGAACCAAAGATACATGGGTTCTAACCGAGACTCTTTATTGTGATCTGGGTCCTAATTTTTACGGAGGAGAGGAGTCACGATTAAGCTTAATCAATAAAGAGATTAAGTTCACCGACCAGAGATTTATAGATGCATTTGACAAATTAGCAGAGCTTATCCCGTATTTCCCGAAAGGATATGAAGGAATCGATTATGTAACCATGCAGCAGATGTTTTTAAATGAGCAGGCAGCAATGTGGATCGGAGGTTCTTGGGAATTAGGTATGATAGCAGAGTCAGGAATTGATGCTGGCTGGTTTGCACCGCCAGTTGAAAACAAAGGCGATACAACCCATTATGCTTTTTATGCAGACCTTGCCCTTGGCATCAACAAGGACACCCAATACAAAGATGCTTGCGTAAAATATCTGCAATGGGTTGCTACAGCTGAGCATGCATCGCTCTTGGCAAATGAACTTCCGGGGATGTATCCGCCTCTCACAGTTGAATACAAAATTGACAATGAATTGGCTCAGAAGATTATAGATATAACCAGAATGGATAATGTTAAAGTTACAGGCCAGTTAATGTGGGAAAAGCTCTCATCACAAGAGCCTAGTGGAAACTCTTTGCTGGATGAAGTATCACAGAAATTCTTTAACAAAAAAATGACTTCTAATGAAGCTGTTGAATATGTACAAAAAGGCTTAGATACTTGGTATTTTAAATAATTAGACTAAAGTCTTGACTAAAAAATTTCAAGTTTTTGAAAATAAAAATTTTAGATAAATGCAAACAAGGCCACTATATGCCAAGGGTTAAAAATTAGTGATTATTTGGTGATGAACCTTTCGAAGATAGAGAAAAATAGTTTTAAGAAGTTTAGATGGTATATTTTATGGTTTCTTTTGCCTGCACTGATAATATATACCGTATTTATGATTTTACCACTTTTTAATTCTATGAGGATGAGTTTTTATACTGGGCCCGGGATAGTGCCCAAAGAATTCATAGGATTTGGTAATTATATAAAACTATTTACTCAGTTCCCTTTTAACATAAGGTTATCAAATGCGCTATTAAACAACATAAAGCTTTTTATAATGGTAATGTTTTTCCAGAATTTAATCGGCTTTTTCTTTGCTATATTAATAACCAGGAAAATTAAGGGCACAAAGTTTTTTCGAACATTGTTTTTTATACCTACGGCACTTTCAGTGATAGTTGTAGGGTTTATATTCAGTTTAATACTTAACCCTGTCTGGGGTATATTTGACAGATTGCTGGAATTTATAGGGTTTGGTGCTTATATTACTCCTTGGTTGGGTAATCCAAAAACTGCGTTAGTGGCCATTGCTCTTGTTGTAGCATGGCATAATATAGGTATACCCGTTGTGTTTTTTACAGCTGCAATTGATGGGATTTCAGAAGACGTACTAGAAGCAGCCAGGATTGATGGAGTTTCTTTATCAGGGGAAGTCCGTCACATTATTTTTCCTCTTTTAAAACCGACAATAGGTATTGTATCAATTCTTACTTTTGTGGGTAATTTCAGTGAGTTTGAAATCGTATATTCAATGACAGGGATTTCTGGCAGCCCCGAATTTGCAACTGATATTTTCGGTTCATTGTTTTACAGGACAACATTCGGTACAACTATGAATGTTGTTAGCGATGTTGGTCTTGGTGCCGCCATAGCTACTATCATGTTCATGATAATTTTGATAGGTGTTTTATTTTTTTTAAGGATATTTAAGAGAGAAGTCTAATGAATAGAAATAAGGATTTAAAAAATTACAAGCATGATTTGAATTATCTTAATCATTCGTCTTCTGGCAGGCTCAGATCAAATACAGGATATGTTTTTACATATATCATACTTATAATCCAAAGCCTTGTAATAATTTACCCTATTTTTCTTACTATTACTACATCCTTAAAAACAAACAGGCAGATATTCAAAAATCCATTTGGGATGCCTACTGATTTTAATCTGGGGAATTATATAAAGCTGTTTGAAAAGGCAAATTATGTAAAATACTTTTTAAACAGTCTTATTGTTTCAGTAAGTGCGATATTGATAATCCTGATTGTTTCTTCTCTGGCATCATATGCTCTTTCAAAGTATAAATTTTTTGGAAATAAATTTTTATCCTTGTATTTTTTGGCGGGTCTTATGATTCCCATAAGGTTAGGGACAATAAATATAATGCAGATTTTCCAGACCATGCATCTTTACAATAACCTTCTTTCCCTTATTATAATTTATTCTGCCATGGGTATACCTGCAGGAATATTAATATTTTCCGGATTTATGAAAGAGATACCTGACGAACTGAATGATTCCGGCAGAGTTGATGGTTGTAGTGAATTCGGTATATTCAGAAAAATCATTGTTCCGCTTTTAGGTCCTGCCATTGTTGTAGTCGCTGTATATAATCTCATACCTATTTGGAATGATTTCTGGTTTCCTATGGTATTGATAAACAATGAAAACCTTATGACAGTCCCTCTGGCAACCGCTAAGCTTTTTGGGCAATATGAAACTGATTATGGAATAATCTTTGCTCTTTTAACAAGTGCTGCGGTACCGCCGATGGTCTTATTCATAACTCTTTCAAAGTATTTTGTAAAAGGCCTTACTGCCGGAGCTGTAAAAGGCTAAAAACAACAATATTGTTTTATTAGGATTAGAAATGAATTATTCAAAAGAAATTGATGACTGGATTTTAAGCAACAAAGAAGAAATCTTAAGCACATTATCTGAACTTGTTCAGATAAAAACCATAAACACACCCCCCGGAGGCAATGAGAAACCAGGACAACAATTCTTGGCAAATTATTGTTCAAGATTTATTGAAGATAAAGATATTGACCTTTTTGAAATAGATGACGTACCTGGTATAAGGGAGCATAAGCTTTTTTTTCCTACTATTGATGGAATAGTAAGGGAATATAAAAATAGACCTAATCTGGTAGCTAAGATACCTGGAACCGGTTTTGGCAAATCGTTGGTTTTTTCGGGTCACATTGATACCATGCCAGTCAGGGAAAAAGAGTGGAATATCTTCAAGGACCCTTTCAGCGGAAGAATCAAAGATGGAAGAATGTATGGGCGTGGAGTATCTGATATGAAAGCAGGAACTTTATCAGGATTTATCGCGCTAAAATGTATAAAAGATTTAAAAATTAGATTAAAAGGTGATCTTTATGCAGAAAGTGTAATTGACGAAGAGAATGGCGGGGTTAACGGAACAATTGCGGCAAGATTACGATATCCTGATATTGATTTTGCCATTTTATCTGAATGTTCAGGGTTGGAAATCGGTGTTAGCACAAGAGGAGGGGTTGATATGAAAGTCTCTGTTGAAGAAGAAGGTTCTGGAGGTATAAGTTTTTCAGAAATCCCTCCTAATCCGATATTTAAATTATCCGAAATAGCACTTGCTTTAAAAAAATTTGATGATTACAGGAATAAAAGATTGAGAGAACTAGATAAAAATGCTGAATATCTGCCTTTGTTTGTATACCAGTTTTATTCAGGCGGGACAGATTACCGGGAATCAGGGGCTGTCCCGATTGAAGGACATATTTATTTCTGGATTGAATCACTAACAAATATGGACCCTGATCAAGTTCGTAATGATTTTAACAGTTTTATGCGTAAGGCACTTTTAAAAAAAGAGATTTTTAAGAATAAATTACCTGATTTTATTGAAGTGATCAGATTTTTGGAAGGCCACAAAACAGATTTATCACACCCAGCTCTTAATTCCATAAAGAAAGCTTATCAAAGAGCAGGTCTTGCATACAGGGAAACTAATCTTAAATATGCCAGTGATGCATTTGCATTTAAATTATGCAGCCCAACAGATGTCGCTATAATAGGACCATCAGGAGGCAATCATCATGGCATAGACGAGTTTGTAGATATTGAAAGTGTTTTTTCTCTTATAAAAATAATGGTGCATACTGCTATCGAATATTGTAGTTAAAAAATGGTTTTTAATGCAGACAAATAAGTCGGTTAATAATCTTTATTTTTTATATTAAAAACAAGATTTAAATAGATAATATAAGTTATAGCAAATATGAAATATAAAAACTTAACGCTAAGAGATGTCGCAAAATCAGCTGGAGTATCTGTATCCACAGTTTCAAGAGTATTAAATAAAGAAAAATTTACTTCAGATGACGTAAAGACAAGAGTTAATAATGCAATAAAAAAATTGAAATATACTCCTGATTTAAATGCAAGAAATCTTAGATTAGGAAAAACAAATGTAATAGGGATAGTTATTCCTAATATATCAGATTATTTTTTCTCAAGAGTTGTTTATGCTATAACCAAATTCTTTAGAGAAAATGGAAAAGATATTATTCTATTTAATACCTCCAATGAAGAAGAACTGGAAGAGAAAGAAATAAGACTTGCATTATCTAAAAGAGTTGAGGGAATAATACTGGCCACAATTTCAAAAAATGTTAGTCCGATTTCAACTTTGATTAATAATTTTGGAATTCCTTTTGTAATTATTGACAATAAAATAAAAGTGAAAAACGTTGATTTTGTGCTAAGTGACGATGAGAATAGAGCAAATAAGCTGATAAGTCATCTGATAAATGTACATAATTTAAAAAAAATCGCATGTATCAGCGGACCTTTGGACGAATCAAGCGGCTTTAATAAATTGTCTGGCTATAAGATAGCACTAGAAAATAATAATATTTCCATAAATGAAGAATATATTAAAATTGCAAATTGGAAAAAAGATCTGGCCTATGCGTGTACAAAGGAATTAATAAATATGAATAATAGACCAGAAGCTATCTATTGCGCTAACTCAAATATGCTTATCGGATGTTTAAGATATCTAAATACAACAAAAATAAAAATTCCTGAAGATTTGGCAATAGTAACTTTTGATGATTATGATTTTATTTCTGCGATGAATCCACCTATTACATCTTTAAAATCCATAGTTAATGAAATGGGTATATTATCGGCAAAACTCTTGCTTGATAGAATTAATGGTAAAAAAGAAGATTATAAAGAGATCAAACTGGATTCAGATTTAATGATACGAAGATCTTGTGGATGCAATCTTCAGTAAATTAAAACAAATTATTTTAAAAATATAACTGATTAGGAGCATACAATGACCGAATTAAAACACAGAATCTTTGCCGCAATGCCATTTCAGGATATGGAAGCTTGCAAAAGAGTAAGAGCTATTAAAAAGGAAGACATAACAAAACACTCAAATCCTGATTTTAAAATCGAGGTTGTTTCTAATGAGGATTTTGAACTGAGAAGAATAATTGAAATGTTCATGTTTATTAAAGAGGCAGCCGAAAAAGATAAGCAGCTTGTACTGATAATGCCAAATCCCCATCCTGAATATAAGCATGTTGCTTACCTTATCAACAAATTCAAGGTAAATTGCAGGAAACTCTGGACTTTCAATATGGATGAATATGTTGATGAAGACGGAAAAGTTGCTCCTGATGATTGGCCTCTCGGGTTTAATTATTGCTTTTTAAACAGTTTTTATTACCAGATAGATGAAAAACTAAGACCTCCCAGAAATCAGTGCATAGGTTTTACGGATAAGAATATAAAAGATTACGGTAAGATGCTGGAAGACCTTGGTGGTGCAGATGTTTGTTTTGGAGCATTGGGATGGTCAGGACATATCGCATTTATTGACCCTGGTACTCCTGAGTTTGCCTGTGATACTTTGGAAGAATTTTTAAACATGAGTTCAAGAATTGTAACTTTAAATCCGATTACTATTGCACAGGAATGTCTTGATCCCAGCGGTGACTGGTCAAGTATACCGCCAAGAGCAGCTACAATAGGCCCGAAAGAAATTATGGGTGCAAAGCTATATCAATCATGGAACGGCTACTATATTAAAAATACAAATATATCATGGGAAAGATTCATTGTAAGGCTTGCAGCCCATGGACCTGTAACACATCTGATGCCGGCATCTATCCTGCAGTTAAGAAGAACAGATTTCAAGATAAGAGAAGTATTGGCTGAAAATATGTGATTTGCCCCTTTATAATAAATATTTTGAATAAGCCGATAAGCATTGTAATAATTGTTGCTATAGCCTTAAGGGTAAATAAATTCTATAATGTAAGGTCATGAAAATTCTGTAGTGCAGGTTCTGTAAAACGTTACCAGCATTGAACTACTGATTACCAATTATATATGATGAATTTTAATATTATTGTAAAATAATACTCCATAATTTTATCACCTCAAATTACTTAGGGCTGTTTTGTTTTCTAATAGAAGGCTCATCCATAAGAATCTGGTATGAGCTGTGAGCAAGTTTATCAAGTGTAGAGTTATCAACTATCGGATCAGGAAACAAATTATTTAATGCTGCTAATTCGACTGGCTGAAGTGTTATCTTATTTTACTTTTACAGGTATTTCAGGAGCTGTCTCATAAATTTTCATTGTAGTAATTTGAAACTCTATATTATCTTCCCCGGGAGCAACAGCCTGAACTCTGAAAGCAATTCTTAATTCCTTCCCGACTTCCA
>JAJFVM010000057.1 GCA_021371805.1 bacterium | reverse complement strand
ACCCTTTGCTGACCATCTTTTTCATACGTGCTGGAAGAAAGTTTACGACCTAGCACCACTACTCTGTCACCCTTTTTAAGACTTTCGGCACAGTTCTCAGCTAATTTGTACCATGTGACAATCCTGTAAAAATCAGTATTTTCTACCCATTCCATTGTTTTTTTGTCCTGATAATTTCTGTTAACGGCAATATTGAAAGTTGCAACCGCGCTACCGGAAGGGGTAAACCTTAAGTCAGGATCTCTTGTCAAATTACCACTAAGTAACATAAAAAATGGATGTAAGGACATAGTTTCACCTTTTTAAATAAAATTTTGGAAGAAGTTTATTCTTTCAAGTTTTTTTCTTTTTTTACTATCAGATGTCTTAAAATCTTATCATTGATTTTATTGATTCTGTCGATTTCATTTATGACTTTTTCATCGGCATTAAATTCAATGATGTAATAGTAACCATTTTCCTGATGCTTGATTGCATAGGCAAGTTTTCTTACCCCCCATTTCACAGAATCAGAAACGACACCCTTGCCTTTTTCGATTACTGAAGTAATTTTATGGTATTCTTTCTCAATAGCCTCATCATCCAGACTTGCGTCAAAGATTACCATAATTTCATAATCACTCAAATTCATACCTCCTATGGACTAATAATTTAATTTAATTTATTAGGCTCCGATTGAAATCGGAGCAGAAAGGTACCTATTGCTATATTTAGTTTTTGAAACTCTAGTCAAACAATAAAATACCGAATGACGATATTATAACATTTAATTGAATATGGCAACAGCTTTATTAATTATTGTGTTGTTTTATTAAAGTTATCAGCCCTTTGTCCGTATTTTTGAATAAGATTTTATTACATTATCAGAATTCTCATTATAATATTTGTAAAGATGACCGGTAAAATTTATCTGTGATATATATGTGAAGCTTTTATCAAGGTATACTATATTCAAAGCACCATGGCTCTGTATTATAGAACTCCATTTTTCGGCTGGTATCCTCAACCAGTAAACCAGTAACGCAACTATCAGTCCACCATGAGATATGATAAGTATGTTGGAGTTGTCGGGATTTTCCTCGGAAATCTTTTTAAGTTCCTGCAGAGCTCTCTTTGTCAAGCTAATAAAACTTTCACCATCCGTTGGGGGATAGGTATATGGATCCCTTAACCAGTTTTGATAATCTGAATTATATCTTTCATTGATTTCGTCAAATTTAAGTCCTTCCCATTTTCCGAAATCAATTTCCTTAAGATTTTCTCTTATCATATATCCTTTTTTTAATACTTTCTTAAAAATCTCCGAGGTTTCTATAGCTCGTCCGAGCGGACTTGAATAAATTCCGGAAAAATTTACTTTTGAAAGGTATTTTGCAGCAAGTTTTGCCTGCTGTATTCCATCCTTCGTAAGGTTTGTATTACTTACACCCTGATATCTGCCTTCAAGATTCCACAACGTCTTCCCATGTCTTAACAAAAATAATTTCATTCCCATTACTTCTCCAAAATTTTTATTATCATAAAATTACAATCAACCTATCCTTAATAATTTAATTTCTTTGAAACTTAAAATCAACAGATTAATTTAAAATAATTAAACCTTAAAAAATTACGGCTTTTATTGAATCGGATCCTATAGTGCTATACAAATTTTTAAAATTACCTTAATATTTTATAATTTATTAAAATATTATAGCTATGGATAATCATATAAAAGATAAGACCGTTAAGAAAAAGACAGCTGGATATACTTGTAGTTATATTCCCGATGAAATAATTACCGCAGCAGGTTTTATACCCAATAGAATAAGCGGTAATAAACAAAGCAATCTGGCAGATAAATATTTCCCCATCAATTTTTGCCCCTATGTAAAAGCCGTTTGGGAGGAAGTCCATCATAGCAACGATTTTGATGCCCTTATTCTTGCAACTTCCTGTGATGGTATCAGAAGGTTAGGAGACTATATATCGCATTATGAAAAAAATATGCCTTATTTCATGCTAAACATCCCAAGAAAATCAGATAAAGCATCCATAGATTTTTTTGCGATAAATTTAAAAAAATTATGGGGTTTTTTATGCTCGATCAATAATTCCAAAGAGAATGAGACTGAGAAAATAATTGCTGCTTCAGACAAAATAATGCAGAAAAAAGTACTATTGAAAGAACTTACAAAACTTTATGAATTTGGAACTAATGATTTGATAAATACTTCTGATTATTTCGGCATGATCAATTTTTCCTTGAATTCAGAAATAGCCGGATTCATCGATTATTTAAAGACTTATATAGAAAAAATAAAATCTTCTGTTTATTTTAACAAAAATGAAAATAGCGATTACTCGAAACAACTAAGAATAATGGTAATCGGAAATTATATTAATGACATAGATTTTTGGACTATTTTTGATAATCTGAATACAAGGATAATTTGCAGTGATTTATGTATTACTTATCGATATTTCGATATTAAACCCCAGGAAAATGAATTTGAATATCATCATATTAAAGATATATTTAAAGAACTTTCAAGCAGATATTTATTAAAACCTGCCTGTTTTAGAATGACAGGGATGAGTGAAAAATTAAACAGGATAAAGCAACAGTTAAATGATAATAAAATCGATGGAGTGATTTTTACGAGCCTAAAATTCTGTGACAATACTCTTTATTCTTTTCCG
>JAJFVM010000050.1 GCA_021371805.1 bacterium | reverse complement strand
ATGGGAATTTCGAAATATACTTCATTTCCCCACAGGTTGATTTCAGATTTAAACGGAAGAATTTTTAAAAGTTTTTTTGCTGTTTTTGACTCATTTAATGTTGCTTCTATAACAATTTCATTAAATATTATTTCTATTATTCTGTCCAAGTCTTATTCCTTTCTGTCTGCCCAATTATTTAAATCAATGATGTTATATGGTTTTTTAATTTTACTTAACCGCCTGCAAATTGCCCTTTAATGCAAAATTTATTCTCCCTAATTATTTTATTGGATTTTAAATTTATTTAAAATTATTTTTACAAAAATTTTTTAATTAAAACATTTGAATTGCTTTCAAAAATTTTGTATATTACATATAAATTAAGCCTTATGCTTAATGGGGCTTTATTTATTAAAAAAACGAAAGGAATTAAATGGAAGTAAGAATTGATGAGGATCTCTGTACAGGTTGCGGACTTTGTGAAGAAACTTGTCCCGATATCTTTAAACTAAATGAAGATAAAGATATTGCAGAGATAATCAAAACCGACTACGACGAGTACGACGAGGAATGTATTCAGGAAGCCGTAGAAAGCTGCCCATCCGAAGCTATTACAGCTGACTAAAAATTTCTACTTCATTTTAAAGATAGATCTAAACTATTGTTTAAAATCAACAGCCCTGTAAAGTTTTGCAGGGCTGTTTTTATAAATCAGATATTTGTCAGCCAAATATCTATATAATCCTGTGTTTTCGAAGTCTTGAATATATTTCCCTTATTTTTTTCTTGTAAAAAGCAAATTTCCAAGTTTTTTACCTAAAGTCCAGTATTCATCATTCACATAAGCAAGGATATCAATCTTGTTAAAGTCAATTTTGCCTTTATCGTCAAGGCAATTCTCATCAACATGAGTTTTAACTATCCTGCCTATAAACATCTCATGGCTTTCAAAAGGCACAACTTCTTCAAGTACGCACTCCATATTGACAGGACATTCTTTTATAAGCGGGACATTTATTGAACTTGCTTCAAAACGCGAAAACTTTGTAAGTTCAAATTTGTCGACTTTGTTTCCATACGTACTGCCGCAGATATCTATTTCCTTTACATATCCGGAAGTAGGAATGCACACGCCAAATTCTTTCGAGAGCTTGATTATCTTTCCGGAATACTTGCCCTTTCCAATATTTATATTTATAAGGTCAGGATTACTGTCGCATGTACCTGTCCATGAGATTGCTATTATATTATCTTTTTTTATATTATTTTCTTCCAATCTTGCGGTTACCAGTGTTACAGGGAAGGGTGCCAGAGAATGTAAAAATGAGATTTATTTTGATTTTTTAATTTTTGCCGTATATAATACTTAAAGAATTTTCAAGAATGAGTGCAATTCTTTACCGGCGGTAAAGCCCGCAAGCGAAAGCAGACTTAGTTAAATCCTAAGGCCGACAGTTAAAGTCTGGAAGGGAGAAAATTTCAAGGCTGAATTATTTATTATATTGAGTATATTTTATAAAGCCATGGATTTTCTCCATGGTTTTTTGTTTTTAACGG
>JAJFVM010000078.1 GCA_021371805.1 bacterium | reverse complement strand
GAAAATTAAAAATATAATATTATTAATAATTATAGGAAAAACAGGCTAAATCCTGCTAAGATATAGACAGAATATTTCTATTCCGGCAATGAATGAATTTATTATTTTATTATAATGTTTAAATTAATTACCGTTTTTTTATTAAAATAAAAGTAATATAATTACAAATCTTAATAAAATTATAATATATGGAATATAATTTTGAGGGAGTGCGTGGTTGGAAGAGAATAATAAAAAAGACAATCCTGAATCTGTAAAAGCACCCAATACGCCCAACAGAAATTACGATGACAGAGATTATGGGTATAGAAGTCACAGAGTAGATCATAATGAAGAATCTTATGAAAACAAAAGGGGCAGAAGGGCTTTTTCTTATGTATGGAATATCATATGGAGTCTTGTTTTTATCATTTTTTTTAACTTCTTCAGCAGTTATATTGCTTATTATCAGTACGAACAGTCAGACGGCTCACTTGTGTGGCATAGATTTTCTATAATAACCGGTGATTTTTCTAAATTAGTGCCATTAATAACAGCCGGGTTATTTATTATAATTGTCGGCAATATAATTCTTCTGATTTTTGACAGATATATTCTTGCAAAAATTGTTGAAATTGTTTGTGCGATATTTGCGGTCGCAGTAATTGCAAATTTTTTATTGTTATTTCCCATAGACTTCAATATAATTCCATACGATAAAGTAGCAGAGCTGCTGCCTTTGATTTTAAAAATAGCTTCAGGTCTGATTATTCTTATTTTAGTCATCCAGATTATTGCAAATTTTGTAAGAATAGTTGTAAAAATTACAAAAAAATAGAGTTGTTATTGTTAATTAAAGAAAGGAAATCAAATTGAGTATTTATGATGACGCACTTGAAATGCATGAAAAGTATACGGGAAAGATCAGCGTAATAAGCAAAGTTCAGGTAAACAGCCAGCATGATTTAGCTATGGCTTATAGTCCGGGTGTTGCAGAGCCCTGCAGGCAGATACAGAAGGATCCGATGCTGAGATATAAATATACTTCCATAGGCAATATGATCTCTGTTGTGAGTGACGGATCTGCAGTTTTAGGGCTCGGAAATATAGGAGCTCTTGCAGGCCTTCCCGTAATGGAAGGAAAATGTGTCTTATTTAAAGAATTTGGTGCTGTAAATGCTTTCCCTCTCTGCCTTAATACGCAGGATGCGAACACTATAGTTGAGACTGTCAAGCTTCTGGAACCAAGCTTCAGCGGAATCAATCTTGAAGATATTTCTGCTCCAAGATGTTTTGAAATAGAAGGAAGACTTAAAAAAGAAACCAATATGGTCATTTTTCATGATGACCAGCATGGAACTGCTGTCGTGACTACGGCAGGTCTTATAAATGCCATGAAGCTTACCGGAAAAAAATGGCAGGATTTAAAGGTAATTGTTAATGGTGTTGGTGCGGCAGGAGTAAGTATCATCAAGTTATTTTTAAAATTAGGCATTAAAGATATTATTGCATGTGACAGCAAGGGTGCTATTTATAAAGACAGACCTGAAGGAATGAATGCATCAAAAAATGAAATTGCGTCTCTTACCAATCCTGAAGGATTAAAGGGAAAATTAACAGAAGTTATCGGCGGAAGGGATGTATTTATAGGGGTTTCCGTAGCCGGTCAACTTACTGCGGAAATGGTTAAAAAAATGGCAAAAAATCCAATAATTTTTGCTCTTGCAAATCCTGAACCTGAAATTAATGTTGAAGATGCAAAAGCAGCAGGTGTAAACATAATTGCTACCGGGCGTTCAGATTATCCCAATCAGGTGAATAATGTACTGGCTTTCCCGGGAATATTCAGAGGTGCGCTTGATGTCCGTTCAACTGATATCAATGATGATATGAAGATAGCAGCAGCTTATGCTATTGCAGAATTGGTAAAAGATGATGATATCTCCAATGATTATATTATTCCAAAACCATTTGACTTAAGAATTGCTCCGAATGTTGCTAAAAAAGTTGCCGAGGCTGCCATAAAAACAAATATTGCCAGAATAAAAATTGATCCGGACGAAGTTGAAAGAAACGCTGTTGAGATGATAAAGGCAGTAAAGGAAAGAAGACTTTAAAAGAGAAGTTTTTATTATATATTATTACAATTATGAAATTTTTAATTAAATTTGATGTTCATGATTTAATTAAAAAGATAATGTATATTTTTATAATTAACTTCGGCAGGATATGTCAATTTGAAAATAGAAATAACAGGGAATGAAGAATAAGAACCTTTTTTCCTCTTATCAAGGTCTTCCAAGAAGTGTTTTTATACTTTTTGCAGCAAGGATAATCAACTGTATAGGCAGTTTTGTTTATCCTTTTTTAACCATGTTTTTAACAATTAAACTTGGTTATAGTGAAGAAAGAGCGGGGTTTTTTGTTACTGCGGTTTTTATAGCCGGTGCAATAGGGCTTCTTTCCGGCGGAAAACTTGCTGACCGATTCGGTAGAAAAAAAATTTTTATAATTCTAAGTACAACAAGTGCATTATTTTTTATCATTTGTGCTTTTTTGGATAAATCTCCGGCTATTCCATGGCTGATTATTATTTCCAACATTTTCCTTTCAGGTGTTTTGCCATGTATAAATGCCATGATTACCGACCTTGCAAAACCCGAAAAAAGGAATGCAGCTTTTTCATTAATTTATTTGGGAACAAATTTGGGTATGGCGATAGGCCCCATTATTGCAGGTTTTTTATTTAATAATTATATAAAATTAATTTTTATACTTGATGCTGCAACTACGCTTCTTTCATTAATTCCGGTATTAATTTTTGTAAGGGAAACAATACCGGTCAGAGGAAAAAGCACTGAATTAAATAACGATGAAAAAATTGAAAAAGGTAATGTGGTCCTTGTCCTATTCAGAAGGCCTATGCTTGTAGTATTTGCGCTTATTTCTTTAATTTATACTTTTGTTTATTCGCAGAGTTTTTTCAGTCTCCCCTTATATCTGAATTTTCATTTCGGTGAAAGAGGCCCGAAAGTTTATGGAACTCTGATGTCAACAAATGCAATAGTAGTCATATTACTGACTGTTTTTTTAATTAATATGATGAGAAACACAAAACCTATTATAAATATTGTGTTTGCGGGTATCCTTTATGCAATCGGATTTGGAGTAATTTATCTTGTAACAAATGAAATACTTTTAATCTTTTCAACGGTTATCTGGACATTAGGGGAAATTATCCAGACAGTAAATACAAATGTCTATGTGGCAAATAACTCACCAATAACCCACAGGGCAAGATTCAGCGGAATTATTAATTTTATAACTGACATTGGCTACATTACAAGCCCCATAATAATGGGTTATTTTATCAAACGTCACGGAGTACACAACGTCTGGCCGCTTGTTCTTGTACTTGCTGTAGCAGCTTCAATATTTATGTATATCTTGTATATAATTGAAAGCAACAAAAACCTAAACAGCAACAACCAGGTTAAACAACAATAACTTGATAAGAAATATCTAAATAATTTAAATATCCGTTACTATCTTATTGTCATTTTTAAAATGTTTAATACATCTTTTGTTTCAAGTTTTACAAAATGTCCTAATGGCCCATCGGCAGTGCTTTTATTTGCCATTTCCTCAAGCAGCGTATCAGGAATATTAACATCCTTTAGTTTTGTAGGCAGTCCGATTTCCTTATAAAAGTTTTCCAGCCTTTTTATTCCTTCAAGAGCGGTTCTTTCAATATCATTAAAATATCTTTCAGCTCCAAAAACTCTTACGGCAAACTGTGCAAACCTGTTTAAATCGTGCTTGTAAACATATTTCATCCATGCCGGAAATACTATCGAAAGGCCTGCTCCATGGGCAATGTCATATATTGCGCTTAATTCATGTTCAATAGCGTGGGATCCCCAGTCTTCTTCTCTGCCTGTACCAAATAAACCGTTATGCATCACTAACCCGATCCACATGATTTCTGCACGTGCCGCATAGTCAGACGGTTTTTCAAGAACAATATATGCGTTGTTTATTAATGATTTAAAAGCACCTTCGATAAGCCTGTCCGTGAAATCAACATTTTGTGTGTTTGTGAAATATCTTTCAAGGCCATGGGCAAAAATATCAGATATTCCGCAAAGTGTTTGTTCTGTAGGGAGCGTAAAGGTAAGCTCAGGATTTAATATTGCAAATACAGGTCTTATTGCATCATCTACATAATCTTTTTTTAAAAGTCCCTCTTCCCTAGTTATTACAGAACCATTGCTTGCTTCACTTCCTGCCGCGGGTATTGTAAGTACCACTCCTATGGGAAGAACATTTCCGGCTTTTTTATCTGTTGTATAAAAATCCCATACATCGCCTTGATAATTAACACCGCATGCAATAGCTTTAGCCGAATCAATCGCGCTTCCTCCTCCTACTGCAAGAATAAAATTAATGTTATTGTCTCTGCATATTTTAATACCTTCATAAACAAGATCAAGCCTTGGATTTGGTTTTACTCCGCCCAATTCAAATATTTCGATATTCTCATCTTTTAAGGACTTAATAACCTTGTCATATAAACCATATTTTTTTATGCTGGATCCGCCGTAGTGGAGAAGAATTTTATTTGAAAATTTTTTTGTCTCCTTTCCCACTTCAAGCTCGGTTTTTTTCCCGAAGATTATTCTGGTAGGGCTTTGAAAAGTAAAGTTATCCATTTCCCGCTCCTTTAAAAATTTTTTGAGATTATTATTTGAAAAAAATAAAATATTTAATCAATTTTTATTTAATCAATTTTACCGCAAATATAACCGTTAAAAAATACAAAAGTCTGTTTTTTAAAAAAATAATTATCATCATATAATAAATGAAATTGCAGTATCTATTTGAAACAACATATGCTGCCATAAGTACTGCGGCATATGCATATAGATAAATTACAGATAAATTTATTTCCGGGTATTCAATATTAAAAAAGTTTACCTCTTTTTTATTGAATATTGTGAATAGTAGGATATAATAATTTTTCGCACAGATATTTAATAAATTAATAAAAATATTATAAGTTATATAAAAATTAAAAAATAAAAAAGGTGAAGATTATGAGCAGCAAGTTAAGATATTGCATTATTATAATTGCAGCTTTTCTTGTTTTTGTTTTGGTACTTCCAATCTTTAATTTGCCAAATGAGGTATACGCTGACACCACTTCAGATGTTACGGCATTTGTGACAAGATTTTATCAGCAGTGTCTTAACAGATGACCTGATGCAGATGGTTTGGCAGGATGGGTGAATGGCTTGCTGAATCATTCAATTTCGGGAGCAACAGTCGCCAGCGGTTTTATAAACAGCACGGAATTCATAAACAAGAATCTTTCAAACGATGCTTATTTGAAAGTAATGTATAAAGCATTTTTTGACAGGGAACCGGACCCACAGGGATATAATGATTGGATATCTCAATTGAATGCCGGCACTTCAAGACAATATGTGCTTGCAGGTTTTGTAAATTCAGCTGAATTTCATAATTTGTGTGCAAAATACGGTATTGAAAGCGGTTCACTTGACGGAGGATCGGGTGCAAATATAAGCAGCTCCAACATAACCGGTACGGGCGGCAATATCCCTGTTTTTGCTTTTCACAGTGTTATGCCGGAATCCGGTTATGAGTATGAAGTAAGTACGGGACAGTTAAATGAGTTATGCTCACTTTTAAAGCAAAGAGGCTATCAGACAATATCTTTTCAGGATTTGTTTGCGGCTGTAAACGGAGGGAAAGCACTTCCTCACAAACCTGTTATTTTAACGACTGACGATGGTTATCAAAGTACATATCAATATGCTTTTCCTATTATTCAAAGTTATGGATTTAAGATGACTTTATTCTTATGCACGGGTTATATCGGTTCTTCTGAAGGAGACAGAAAGACGAATGCATTTGATGCCGGTTATCCTACACGTTTGATGCTTATATGGCCTGAGGTTGCTGCGATGGCTGCGGCCGGATGTGAGATTCAGAGCCATGGAATTGACCATGCCAGGCTTGGAAGTATGAGTTACGATCAGGCTTTATCCCAATTACAGGCTTCAAAAGCTGCAATCCAGGGTTTTGTCGGAGGAATATGTAATGTGGTAGCATGGCCATTTAATTCATATTCTGAAACAAGCGTAAGTGCTTTGCCTGCGGCAGCATATGGAGCCGGGGTTGCTTATGCCGGCGGTGTATTAAATACAGGATCAATCAATTGGGGAGCAATACCAAGAATACCTGTTCAGGTAAGTACGTCAATAAGCTCACTTGCAGGTTACTTACCATAGAAAGTGACAGGTAGTAACAATAAGGAGTTTTTATAAGCTTAATTTCTAAAGATAAATTATTGTTAATAATAGCTAATATTATGAAGATAGTTTAGCTGCATTGTTTATATATTGGCCGTTATCTTATTTTTTTCTATATATAACCCTAAATTAGTCTTGTTTAATAGTGCGGCTATAGCTGTCTTGCAAAAATTTTTGAAGTC
>JAJFVM010000020.1 GCA_021371805.1 bacterium | reverse complement strand
GAGGAATTCCTTGACAGGATATCTGATCCGCTGTAGTTTCAGGCTCTCGGTTGCAAAAGTTGACAGCAGTGCACTCCAGGACGGCTACCAGCTTTATCACCACTCATTTTTCTTTACAAAAAATGGTAAAAAGTGGGCTGTTGTTCAACAGGGGATGAATGAGCAAACAAAGTATGCCAGAAGTAGCCGATGCTCTTACAGATATAATGAATAAGAATAATGATCATATTGTCCATTATTACTTCAAGTTTTTAAAATCAAATTTTAATAACCCGATGCATTGTTGAAATTTATCATTTAGCTCCTGCTTGGAATTTCCGCCAAGATTAATAATACCATAACGGTAACTCTGCATATCCTGAAGCTGTTCCGATAACAGGTTCCCCTCTTTTCCATATATCTCTATCCTGGCTTCAGGAAAAAAATTTAAGACTTTCTCCATATCATTTCTATCAGGTAATCTGATTATCCTTTTGTCTTCAAAAGATCTTAAAACAAAACTTGTGGCATATTTAAATTTTCCGGAATTTTTTTTGAAACGTGGTTTTTTACCCAGGGAAAGGTCTACTTGTATTTTATAAGTATTTATTCCCTCAACTTTTTCCATAAGGTCTGCAAACTGGCTTGCCATTCGGGGATTGGCTTCAATTATTTTTATTTTATCTTCTTTTCTATCATAGAAAAACTCTATATTAAATATCCCATTATCAAATCCAATAGAAGAAATAAAACTTTTTGTGATTTCAATAATTCTAACCTGTATTTTAATGGCAAGAGAAGATGGGTAATCAAATCTTTTAAAACTTATAGTTCCCGGATACATTATTGAGTCTGTTATTCCCAGGATTTCTATTTTTTTATTATGTACATATCCCTCAAGGGTTACCTGCCGGCCATTTAACAATTTTTCTGCGATCAGATAGTCTGCATTTATTTCAAGGTCAGAATATTTTTTTAAAAGAATATTAAATGGTTTTGAAAATTTATGGTTATGTTTCCTAAAAGACCTTATAAATCTAATATAATCCTCAAGGTTGTTAATCCTTGTAGCAAATATGGAGAAAAAGGAATTTACAGGCTTTATAAAAATGGGAAAGTAAGGTGGTCTACCATTTTTTTCATCTGAGGGATCAACAAGAAAAAATTCCGGTACAGCGTCGGGGACTGCCCTTTTCTGGTAAATCCTGCCGTAGTATTTATGCTGACATATAAGATTTGGAAAAATTCCAACTCCTCTGATACCTAATTTTTCAGAGAGAATGCTGGCTAATATTGAACTTGGGTAATCATGGGTGGCTATAATTCCATCTATGGAAATGCCTTTAAAATCTCTATGAAATTTTTCAATAAACCTAATAGGGTCGAAGGCAGATAAGTTTTCACGTGGGTTTTGACCATAAAAAATATAATAGTGCCTATATTGCTTCTCGGTACTTATTTTCTCGATTTCTCTAAAATCTCTGTTGGTCGGACAGATTATCACTATATTTTTCATATTTTGATCTGCTATCTTACTTAATATTTCTTAACCGTATGTTCCCATATCCAAGCAGTATTTATGATATATAACATATGGTTTAAATTTTGATATCATATTATCATAATTTTTGTTAGTTATCTTTATAAAGGTGCTATTTTTCCATTCTTATTCATTTTTTAATTTTTCCAGTAATTCTTTTAGTTTTATTGATTTTAAAGCTATTAACCTGTCGGCTGCCCCGTAAAAAATATAAAGCTCATGGGTAATATTACCCACTTTGATACATGCAGGATTTAAAACTGCTTTATTTTCAAAAGATAAATCAGTAGGTTGTAAAATTATACCGTTGCTTTTTACATTAAGCATTTATTATTCCCCTTTGAAACTTTTTCTTAAACTATAAAGCAAGTTTTCATACCTCCATGTCAGGCAGCGGATGAAAAAATTATTGATTATAAACAAAAATACTTTCAATGTTTGAAAAAAATCTGTCAGTTAAAATTGCAAGAAATGCAGCAGGCACTACCCCTTCCATAATATATGCTACATTATCCTGAACAAGACCTGCTATAACTGCGCTTCCAAGGCCTCCAGCGCCTATGATCGCACCTATCATTGCAGTTCCAATATTAATTATAACTGAAATCCTTATTCCAGTCATAATCAGCCTTGCCGACAACGGTATTTCTATTTTAAATAAAGCCTGCATTTTGCTCATGCCCAGTCCATACGCAGAGTCAAGAACAAATTCCGGAATAGACTGAATACCGGCTATGGTATTTCGAACTACAGGCAGTAAGCCGTATAAAAAAAGAGCTAAAACCACAGGGATTAAGCCGAAACCAAAAACAGGCACGGCTAATGCTAAAACTGCAACAGGCGGTATGGTCTGGCCGATTGAAACAAGATTATTAATAATATCCAGAAAATCTCTCATTGAAGAACGGGTTACCCAAATGCCAAGAGGTACTCCCGTAATTATCGTAAGGCCACTTGAAATAATGACCAGCTTGAGGTGCTCTCCCAGCATGGCAATTAAAGGCACTCGTGGATATATCACATTTTCTATATCCCGAAAAAGGAAATGCAGAGCCCTTTGCCACCAATCAATGTTGCTGATAATTACAATAAAAAAAGCAAACAGGATAATAAGTATAAGCCAGTTTTTTAATTTAGGATTTTTCATAATGATTTATACTTTCAGCAGATATTCTTTCAATAATACTCATATCTATTTCACCAATAAGAAAACCTTTTTTATCGGTTACTGGAATTGTTCTTAAACCACTGCTCAGCATAATTGAGAGAACTTCCTTTAAGGATGCTCCTTCGGTCACTGCTATTTCATCAAGGGATACTGGCACAAGAGCTTCTTTAATTGAAGTTGTTTGCGATAATATTTTTCTATCTATCCATCCTATTAATCTGTGTTTACTATCAGTTACCCAAACCCAACGGCACTTTTCACACGCTTGATTGACTTTATCCATTGAAAAATCTTCATCAACAGATGGAGCGGACTTAATAAATTTGGAAATATTTATGCGGGAGAGCCGTTTAAGAGCACGGTCAGTACCAACAAATTTATATACAAACTGATTATAAGGCCTGGATAATATATTCTCCGGGGTGTCATATTGAACTAGTTCTCCGTCCTTCATAATTGCAATTCTGTCAGCCATTCTGATTGCTTCATCAAGATCATGGGTAATTAATATGATTGTTTTGTGAAGCTCTTTTTGTATATTAAGAAACTGGGTCTGCAGTTTTGTTCTGGTAAGGGGATCAACCGCACCAAAAGGTTCATCCATCAGAAGTATGGGCGGATTTGCGGCAAGCGCTCTCGCTACCCCGATTCGCTGGGCTTCCCCTCCTGAAAGCTGATAAGGATATTTTGATGAATATTCAGCAGGACTTAGACCGACCAGAATCAACAGTTCATCTATACGGTTTTTAATTTTTTTCTTTTCCCATCTCAATAATTGCGGAACAACTGCAATATTTGCAGCAACGGTCATATGCGGAAACAATCCTACCATTTGAATAGCATAACCGATTGAACGGCGAAGCAAGTCAGGCTTAATTTTTTTTACATCACGACTGTCAATAAAAATTTCACCGGAAGTAGGCTCAATCATGCGGTTAATCATTCTTAGGGTTGTAGTTTTACCGCATCCTGATGGTCCTATAAGCACACACATTTCTCCCCTGTCGACTTCAAGAGAAAAATTGTTCACAACCGCTTTATCATTATATACTTTCGTAATTTTGTTTAAACTTATCATACTTGCTTTTGTCCCTTGCACGAAATTGGAAATGTTTCATTTTTTATATGGTTTTCTTTATAATCTATTATGATCTTTCTGTTTTTTTACTTTGTTTGCGGTAAATTTTATTATCATCCGCATCACGCCGTCAGTAAAAAGGGCAAGAATAATTATGGGAATTGTTCCTAAAAGAATCATATCAGGAGCAGCCTGACCCAGCCCCTGAAAGATAAACCACCCAAGACCACCTGCACCAATAAGTGCCGCAACTGCTGTTAAACCCACACCTTGTACTGATGAAATCCTGATGCCTTCAAGAACCAAAGGAGCTGACAGAGGAACTTCTATTTTTAAAAAAACCTGCATTTTGCTCATACCCATCCCCTTGCCGGCATCAATTACTGACTTGTCAATATGAGCCAGTCCGGAATAGGTATTTCTTACGACGGGAAGAAGGCAATATATTATAAGGGCAATCAATGCAGGAGCATTGCCAATTCCTCTGATGCCAATTTCTCTGAGAAATGGATATTTAAATGAAATTACAGAAAGCGGAGCAATAAGCAGCCCGAATAATGCAAGACTGGGAATTGTCTGGCTGATATCTGTGATAAAAAAAACAGGGTTGCGTGCTTTTTTACTTCGCTTTGCAAGGATCCCAAGCAGAATGCCTATAATAGAACCAAAAAAAACACTGACAGCAACCAGTATGATATGATGCAAAAACTCTTGAATAAACCTCTGTCTCTGAACTGCAAATTCCACAACTACAGAAAAATTTCTTAAATTTCGGGTAAAAAGGAAAAAAAGAAAAACAGCAGGGGCTGTCCATGTTATTATGTTCTTGATTATTAAACGATCTTCAAGCTTTTTTTCTGCCGCAAAGATAACAATATAAGCTGATAACATTGTAAGCCAGAAACCTGCACCGGGAGAGACTCTTGCAGATACATGTGTTTTAACATCGAGATTATTGGAAGCCATTGACAGGAAAATAAATACAAAAATTAAAATGACATCCGCAGTAATACCCAGTATTGCATGTTGCAGGTCATTTTTTCCTGCAAAACTTAAAACAAAACATGACATCCATAAAAAACCGACAAGGATTGTGAGGGCTAATCCGGCAGAATCCGGCAAATTTACACTCATTCCTGCAGAAAGCCTGTGAGGCTTTAAAATGAACCACCCCGGAAATAAAGATATCAATCCAAGCACACAGCCTGAAATTGCAATTTTATCAGGACTAAATGATTTTAAATTCAATTTTTTTCTTTTGCCCCGCAGTAATTACTTTATAAAACCTTGAGAAGCAAGATAATTCCTTGCAACATCTTTTGCATTTTGTCCTTCAACCGCTATTTTTGCATTTAAAGTCTGCAAAGTGATGAGGTCTAATTTTTTAAATACAAGTTCAAGAATCTTTTCAATTTCAGGGTATTTTTTAAGAACGCTGCCTCTGATAATGGGTGCAGGTTCATAAACAGGCTGAGCACCTTTTGGGTCTGAAAGTACTATGAGATTAAAGGCGCTGATTGAACCGTCAGTTCCGTAAGCCATTGCTGCATTTACTCCGTCCGTTCCTTCAGATGCAGCTTTCTCGGTTTGTGCAGTATCCCCGCTTGCAACTATGATAAGCTGGTCTTTCTTTAAAACAAATCCGTAAGCATCCTGAAATGCCGGAAGAGCAACTTTGCTGGTTACAAATTCTTCGGAGCCTATCAATTTTATATAACCACTTTCATTTACATATTTTGCAAAATCTTCCATTGAAGTAATTTTTTTTGAATCCGAAAGAGCTTTGGTAATTGCAATAGCCCATGTATTGTTTGCAGGAGAAGGAGTCAGCCATACAATATCATTATTTTCCCCGTCAAGTTTTTTTACTCTTTCATAACCTTTTTGAGGATTTTTCCAGACATCCGAGTCAGTTTCATTAAAGAAAAAAGCGCCGTTTCCTGTATATTCAGGATATATGTCAATTTCTCCGCTCAATATAGCTTTTCTTACTACGGAAGTAGGACCTGTGCCTGATTTGTCAACTGTTTTAAAACCATTCTCATCAAGAATGAGAATAATCATTTGGGAAAGCAAAGCTCCTTCAGTATCTATTTTTGAACCAACTGTTACCCGACCCTTGCCTTCAATATCTTTTTTGGAACAGCCTGTAATTATGATAAAAGAAATAATAAATAATATTAATAAAAAACGTATAAATGAATTACTCATTAATCTGCTCTACGTTATTTATAAATTTAAATATTTTTCCTGACGGCAATTAATATTTATTTCAACATATATAAATATGACTAACATATGATATAGCTATTTTAGAAATCCAAATCTAAATCATATATTTTATGTCACTGGTTATACTTGGATAGTTAAAAATTATATCTTTTAATTTTTCTGTGGTAATTTCTACATGCATTGCGATTGTTAAAAGATTTACAGTATCCTCGGCGTTTGGAGAAAAAATATATGCTCCGATAATTTTGTCTGTTTTGTTTTCTATTAGAACTTTATAATATGTCCCCTTAAAACCTGTTTTTTTTGAGTGATACCAATTTGAAGTATCTGAAAAATTTACCTTAAAATCCAGGCCCTTTTTTTTCGCATTTTCTTCTGATAAACCCACGCCTGCAAGTGGAGGAATGGTATAAAGTGTGGAAGGAATTATTTTAAAATCCCTTTTTAAAATATTGCCTTTGATAATATTTTCTGCTGCAATTTCTGCCTCAGCCGACCCTACCGGCGTAAGGGGAGGAGCTCCTGCTGCAGAATCTCCGGCAGCATATACTTTTTCATTTGAAACACTTTGCATATAATCATTAACAAGAATTCCTTTTCCGTATTTAATATTTGCAGCTTCAAGGTTTAACTCATCTATATCTGCAACCCTTCCTGCACCATGTATAACCACCTTACCCAAAAAAGAACCTTTAGCAGAATGAACTATAAACTGTGAGCCATTCTTCTCAATTTTATTGACAGGAGAATCAAGAATCACATCAATACCTATGTCTTTTGAATAATTTATCATCTTAAAGACAATTTCCCTGTCAAACATATTTAAAGGCTCATTGTTATTGTGAAAGATTTTTACATTTGAACCGAATCTGCTGGCAATATGAGCAAATTCAAAAGAAATGAATCCTCCGCCGATAAATATAATATCTTCAGGAAGTTCCTCGAGTTCTAAAAAATCGTCGCTGGTTATTAAATAATTTTCTCCTTCAATATTTAATTTTTGCGGCTTTGCTCCCGTGGCAATTACTATTTTATCTGCTATATATTTTTTATTATTTATTATTACGCTGTCACCTGAATCAAAATATGCTTTCCCCCTCAGCATTGCAATGTTTGCTTTTTTGTAGCTTTCCTCCCTCTTTTGAGGAATGGCATCAGTAAAAGATTTTTTAAAACTGATAAGGTCTTTCCAGTTGATTTCAGGATTGCTTGTAATTAAAGCAGGCAGTCTTTTTTTTATGTCTGCAATATATGCAGTATCAACAAGGATTTTCTTGGGGTCACATCCTCTCATTGCACATGTTCCGCCAAAAGGTCTGTAATCTGCAATAGCAGTATTAAGTCCTGCATCTGCACATTTGTGAGCAATTGAATTTCCTGCAACTCCGCTTCCGATTACAAGAACATCAAAATGATTACTTATTTCTCTCCCCCTCTGCAATTTCGCTTATATTTCCATTTAAAGTATCATATTTGTCAATGAGTTTCAATAATTGCTCATCCCAATATCTTAACTTCTTTTCAAGCCTTATTACATCCGGCAATAATTCTTCCATAAAAAATCCCATCACCCACAATTATATCTTAAAATATATATGGAAAATTAATTCCATAATGTAAAAATATAAGATTCATTTTAATAATGATAATAACATAAAAAATAAATAATGCAAATCGTTTTGTATATTGATATTGCCATTTAATTTAATATTAATTAATAATATATATTAAATATAATTTTATAAGAATTAATTTTATGAAACTATACCTTGCAGGATTAGGAATTATTAGTATGTACATAGTATATACTAATTTAGAACTTAAAGGTGAAAAAATATGATATCAAAGGTAGTAAAATGGGGTAACAGCCTTTCAATAAGAATTCCTAAAGTATTTTCCAGCGAACTCAATCTTAATGAAGATTCACGGGTTGAAATTAAAACTGATGAAAATAGGATTATTATTTCACTGCTGCCGGCAGCTTTAAAGTATTTATAAATTATACAATTACTGCTTCTCTTATTTGTCATTTTCTCAAATATTTTGTTATTTTCTATAAATTTTTCTAATTTATAATGGCGGATTAAGTGCTGTATCCATGTCTTTCTGCTTAGCCTATTAGGTTTTATTTCTAGATTGTAGAAGAAGATTATTTATTAATAAATATTTATTATCTTATTATACGAGCAAATTCTTATAAATCTTATAAATATTCATGGGTGCGGTTGTCATGGGGTTATACGTCATTTTTCATATGTGCCTGCAATTTGCTCTGCTTTGTATTTTGAAATGTTAAAGCTCTGCCAGCTTTTCTGGTTTTTAAGCTCTGAGTTTATTTCCTTAAAATATTTTTCTATTTCTTCAGATATTTGTTTTTCTTTTAAGTTCCCGGAATTTTTAACCGGTATGGAAAGCTTTTGTATCTCTGACGCAGCATCATAAGATAAGCCCTTTAAATAAGCCATATCGATCTGCCCGGTTTTAAAATAACGATCAATGTTGTTTTTTGCTATTATGGTGTCAACATTTGCAAAATTCATTATTATATAAATTGCAAGTGAGATTATAAAATAAGATTTAATGATTGGCAGTTTCGTATGCCAGATATAAACAATATTCATAATAAACAGAAAAAACAGCATTATCATAAAAACCTGAACGAATATTCGAAGGTATGTAAATCCATATGCCTGTTCATAAATTGACATTCTATAAAATGCAGAAATGAGTAAAATGAAAGTAAAAATTACAAGTAAAGTGAGAAAAGCTCTGATAGATGCAACAATTTTTATGCTCTCCTTTTTTACAAATGTGATGCCAAAAATCAATATTCCAAAATTAATAATAGACACAATAACCAGTTCCGCAAAACCTCTTCTTGCATATTCTGCATAAGTGAATGAAGAGGGGAGAATAAAAGAACTGCCACCAAAAAGATATTTAAACTGTATAAAAGAAAATATTGCATAAATTATATTTATTAAAATCAGGATGGTTAATAAAATTACGGGATCCAAAAATAATTTCCACTTTATTTTATTATATTTATCAGCTTCTGAAGATTTTTCCCTCTCAGAAAAAGCTTTCAGTAAAGACCACAGAAAACAAATTCCATAGACCGAAACCAGGATTATTACTAAAAAATGTTTGAATATTTCTAAAATTGGTATATTTATAAAAAAATTCTTAAATACAATATCTGCAGATGAAAGAAGCCATAAAATAATTGCCAGAATTGGAATTGAAATAAGTATCCCTAAAATTACTTTCGGAAGAACCTTTCTTTTACTGTCTTTATTGCTGCTATCGGTTATTCTGGATAATGTTAAAAATGGCATATGTATAAACCCGAAAGGAATAAAAATCCTCTTTGCAATATCTCCAATAAATCTTATGTCCGACCAGTCGGCTCTATTTATGTTTGTAACCAGGGAGCAAAGCATTATTATTAGAATAGGCACAATCAGGTAATTTAAAATTTTGAGAACCTGATTAGAGTAAATAAAGAAAGTTGATGCAAGGAGCAGTGCAGGAACTGCAAACACCCAGGCTAAATTTCTTAATTTTTTTAGTGAATCCCAAAAACTTAATAAAAGTATCAGCAGAATCAGAACAACAAAGATCAGATAGGAAATCCCAAGGGTTTTATTGTAGAAAAGAATATCGAATATTACTCCGATTATTAATCCGGATAAAAGAAGCCAGTAATTTTTACGTTCCAATTCCATGAGATTATTTAATTATTTTTAGAAACTTATAGAAAATTAATTTTACTCCAAATTTTAATATTATAAAATTTCTTTTGCAAAATATATCTTGTTTAGTATTTTTATCCAAAATCCCCAGTTTTGATTGGCAGAATTTTTAATATTATTAAGTTATTAAAAATATTTTCACAAGATTTGCAGGCATTTTTTAACGACTGAAAAGAATCCTGCTCCCAAGCAGGTTTCATGCATGCTTGGCCGCCGTTGAATTTTGGAATTAGCCGCCAAAAGATAAAACATCACTTGATTATTGAGCCAAAATAGTGCATACTCATGCATATAATAATGCATATTGGCGAAGAGGAATTTATATGAGAACAACATTAAATATAGAAGACAAATTGCTTGACAAGGCGGCGAAGTTAACCGGTATTAAGGAGAAAACTTCATTGGTCAAGCTGGGTCTCGAAGCATTAATCGCGATGGAAAGCAGTAAAAGACTTGCAAAGCTGGGGGGAACCGAAAAGAAGTTGGAGATGATTTCCCGGAGAAGAGCAGGAGAAATGTAGAATGGTTCTTGTTGATACGTCAGTGTGGGTAGAGCATCTTCGTGATGGAAACATCGGCCTCGAAAAGTTGTTGAATAACGGTCATGTCATCTCCCATGTATTCATCGTTGGAGAGCTCGCCTGTGGAAATCTCAAAAACAGAGCTGAAATACTCTCTTTTCTTTACACACTTCCTATGGCAATCCATGCAGAACATGAAGAAGTGATGAATTTTATCGAGAACCATGTCCTTATGGGGAAAGGGCTGGGGTACATCGATATGCATTTGCTTGCTTCTGCTCTCTTGACTAAGATTCCACTGTGGACGCTAGACAAGAAACTGAGCGAGGCTTCTTCAGTACTTGGATTAGCGTATCAATTTAAGTGATCAGCTAACATCGCTCCAATGGATGGGGAATTTTTTTTAATAATCTAATAATTAAAATTAAAAAAAAATAAAAAGTTCAAAAATAAGCTTTAAGGTATCCTTTACCCTGACTTATGAAATAATTAATTTTTTATATTTTTCTAAAATTATGTTTGCTTTAAACTTCATACC
>JAJFVM010000009.1 GCA_021371805.1 bacterium | reverse complement strand
CGGATAAAACCTTGGGCCAGGCCAGTGCAGTTTATAGTGATCCATATAACTCCCCTTTTCAGTAAGGGACTTTTGAGTTTTATGCTGAATATCTTATTATCACAGAGCGGTTTGTGGTTTTACCTGTTGCTGTTGTTTCCGCTTTGTATGGATGTTATAATTTCGCTATCTTCCGGTTATGTTGAAAGGTCTAATTGATGTTAGATGGACGCCGCTTTCGCGGCACAAAAAATATTCCTAAAAGATGAATAGGCAAATAAAATAAAGGATAGTAATATGAATGCTCTTAGTGAGTTTAATTTTATAGAATATAAAATTGATGAAGATTACGAAAAAGATTTACGCGAAAATCGTGAAGATTATGATCGAAAATTTATTGAACGGTATAACGTTCT
This sequence comes from bacterium, assembly GCA_021371805.1. Lineage (GTDB taxonomy): Bacteria > Actinomycetota > Humimicrobiia > Humimicrobiales > Humimicrobiaceae > JAMDDL01. The sequence goes on along the minus strand of JAJFVM010000009.1, from coordinate 1,945 downwards.
TGAATCAAATATATGGACTGTTAAGCATATAAAAAAAGCTGCAATTAATAAAGGAAGTAAAGAAAATACTATTTTATGGAATGTATTTGGCTTCTTGAACATTATTGCGTTTGACCTTGTTTCGGTTGGATATAATTTGATATTTGAAGAAAAAAGATGGCAAAAAATATATTATGCTAGACAGGTTGCATTAATTATTTCCGAAGCATTAAAAGATATACCTGAAGTGTTAGGTAAAAATTATAAAGAGTTATTTATTGGTATTGATTTAGCTGAAGATTACTTGAGTGAGTTAAATAAATATAAAAAGGAACTAGAAGTGTATAAAAAAACACACTTACAAAAACTCTATGAAATTCGAATAAACGTAAGTGCTCATAGAGATCAAGACATTGATAATCAACTTAATATTATTTGCAAAATAGATCCATACAAAATTATAGAAGCTATGAATGATTTTGAAGTTATTTTAAGAAAAATTTCAGATCATTTTCAAAAATTACTTGTTCATACTGTAAAGCCAGAGATATAAAAAATTTGCATCTAACACGCGCTTCAACCGGGCACCGCTACTGTCATGGTTTTTGCGAGTCGCGCGCCACGCTGTGGCGACGCTCCTTCATGCAAAAACCTCGCCAGTTAACGCGCTGCCGGTTAAGCGAATGTTGGGAGGACGCTTCGCGCAGAGGAGTATAGAAGTGATAGAACATCTTGGTAAATTGTTTACATATAATGAAGAAGACGATCTTCAAATGAATTTTAATGAATTTATATTACATTTAGATATTGGGTTTTCTGTACAAAATATAAAATGGATTGTTCTTTCTGAATATTTTTATATTCAAAGTCTATTAGTAGTGGCAATAAAAGGAAGTACGCCTTTTTCTGTAATTACAAAGCAGACAAATATTAAAGATAAAAATGAAGAGATAGTTAAAATACGATTGAATATAAATCAATCAGAACCATGGAAATTTGAAAAAGATACTATATTTGTCTCTTATAATTTTTATAAGCAAGATGCTATAAGGCTAATAGATTTTCTTTCAAATAAAGGAATTATTATTAGTGAAAAGCAATTAAATAATGCTTATGAAAAATTATTTAAGCTTCTTGATATAGAAAATTTAGTAAAAGAAATATCTAAAAAACATAGTATTTGCTATACTACTGATGCAATTGTATTAGCAAATAAGGAAGAGAAAGAAGCATTAGATAATCTAAAAAGTTTGAGAAATAATTTTATTCATTTTGTTCCAAAAGGGTGGGCTATCGAAAAGTATTATATTATTAGTACTATATATTATTGCTTAAAATATTCATTATGTATTTTGGATAAGCGAGGGAATCATTTTATTTCCGGCTTTGATCATGAAAAAGCAATTTTTGAAATTAATAATAGAATAGTAATAATTAAAAAGCTAATGATGTAAGATGAAGACTTCCAACAAAAGCTTCAACCTTATAAATCCTTTGGCATGGTTTTTGCGAGAAGATGACGCAAAAACCATGCCAAGCCTTCGCAGTAGCTCGGGCGCGGATTAAAGGTTAAGCCAATGTTAGAATGATTAACTTTAGCGAAGATACTGCAGCTGTAGAAGCGCGTCGACCACAGACAAAGAATCAGCATTCGACACCGTGAAAGAAGATCATTCCGTGGCTGCAAGTTTTAGTAAAACTAGCTACGTGCTGCCGGCATTCAATACAAACAGAGACACGCAAAGAAAACATACAGAGAGAAGAGGAAGGAGTCGCGCCTTAAGAAGGCCGCGAGGAACCGTCTCAGGTGTGCAACCCTGCGCGGGTGTCGTAGCCGATGATAAATTGCCGGAAATTGCCGACGAGAAATTGCCGGTTCCTGTCCTAAAGAAAAGGGGTTCAACCCCGGGTAGAATGGTGGTGACGAAACACGCCAGACTCCCAAGGAGAACCCCATGGACAAGGA
>JAJFVM010000244.1 GCA_021371805.1 bacterium | reverse complement strand
TTATAAAATCCCCTTATTAAATTAATTAATTCGCTTAATAAAGGTATATTTATTTTATTATATTGTATTAAAGATAACGGTGGAAGTAAGACATCTATGTCACTATTATCTTTTATAATTACCGATTTCCATAATGATTCTTCACCATCATTATGGTTTTCAATATAGTAGCTTATATTGGGAATTTGATTTGACCTGAGATAGGAAGCCAGGTCACAATATCCTTCACAAAAATTTAAATCAATTAAAATAACTTTGGCATTAAATATCCTCTTTATATAATAAGCCAGATTAAAGGAAACAGTTGTTTTTCCGGTACCGCCTTTTAATGAAAATACAGATATTACCTGCTGGTTTATAAGTTTATAATTATTTAAAGAAATTATGTTCTTATTTTCAATTTCTATTTTAGAAATAATATTTACAATATTTTTTACATCGTTTTTATTTTTTAACTCTTTTATATATATAAATTTTGGATTTTTATTTTCCTGTAAACACCCGGAATTATTTAAAAATATTGTAGCTGTCTGATTCTTTTTCTTATATTCATTCAATAAATCAGTGTTTTTAACAGGTATATTTACAATAACGTATTCCGGCAAATATTCTTCGAGATAATTCGACAGGTATTGTTCAGCCTTGACAACGATAAAATCGAGGTTTTCAGGCTTAAACTCAGATATATTATCAGTTATTTCCTTGTTATTGGAGATCAATAATATTATTTTCAACTTTTACCAATTATTAATAAGTTATTAATTATTTATCAAGTTAAAATAGCTGACTATGTTTATTTTTACGTTGTTTTGCTATGATTATTATTATTAAAACATATTTTAAATATTTATAATATATTTATAATTATTATTTGTCAATCAAGCATATAATATATTATTTTGTTATGATAACAATATCAATTAATTTTTTTAATATTTTATACACTTATCAACAGATTTTTTGTAAATATGAGCTATAATATAACTATTTTACCGTTATTATCAGTTATTGTCATGATGATTAACAAGATTATTAATTCAAAAGGGGTTTTAAACTAATGACGTTTGCATATATATATTAAATCAGGAGGCAATGTTTATAAGACAGGCTATAATATTATCTCTGGATTTATTTTTAATTTTAACTTCTTTTATATTGGAAAACTGTCCATGGATAATTTCTATATCCTGCCTCGGAACTTTAAGCTTAATCGATAAAAAATCAATCAATTCTTTATTTGCTTTTCCTCTTTCAGGAGAGGCGTTTATTTTGACTTTTACTTTATTATCATAAATACCTGTTATTGAATTTTCAGATGAATTGGGCCTTACCAGGAACTTAATACTTTCGTTCATCATTATTTCCAAAAAACTCATTTATTATATCGGGATTGGCGATATCTGTTTTTTTCCTATCTTTTATAATTTTTTCTTCCTCATAGTCATCAAATATTTTTTTATCCTTTTTTACTTCTTTAAAAGTATCATTTCCGCTTGTTTCTTCAAAATCTCTGCTTTCTATAATTTCTCTTATTTTTTGTTCTTCAGCATCATCGGCTAATTTTCTTATTTCAGGATTTGATTCTTCGTTAGTTTCTTTAACTCCTTCTCCGCTGCTGTCTGCTGAATTTACTTTATCCAGATCATTCTGATTGATAGATATATTTTCTGCTGCTCTAAAATCCTTTTTTATATCTTCTTCTTTAGTTCTGTCAGTCTGCAGATTTTCTTTTATGTCTTCAGCTTTAAATTCATTTTCTATATCAACTATTTTCAGATTGAAATCGTTAATTACGCCTTTTACTTTTAAAATAAAATCATCATAAGACTTGCCTGCAAATTTTACTCTTTCTTCGATATCCTTTTTTTCTTTAAGCAAATTCTTTATATCATTTTCTTCAATATCCTTTTTGTTCTGAATTACTTCTTCTGCCTCCCTTTCTGCTTTCTTTTTTATCTCATCAGCGATCTTATGGGCAGAAATTAAAACTTCTGAAACAAGTTTGCTGACATCGGCATCTGCGGTCGCATTTGTCTCCCTGATTTCTCCTTCACCTTCATACTTTACTTTGTCCAGACTATCCTGAAGTTCTATGTTTTTCTTAAGCAACCTTTCATACTCTACCGCAAGTATATCCAAAAATTTATCAACTTCTTCCATGTTGTAGCCTTTAAATACGGTGTGGAATTCTTTCTTTTGTATATATTCTGAATTAATATTCATTGCTTCCTCCGGAAAATAAATAATTATTAATTATTATTTTTTAAAATAATCGATTCAAGCTCAATTGATCGGCTAAGTGCAGCACCCAGTGCTTCAAAGAAAATTTCTTTTAAATTTTTATCCTTAAATTTATTAAGTGCTTTTTCCGTTGTACCACCTGGAGAAACTACTGATTTTATTAATTCATCTACAGGATTATCGGAATTAATTAAAACTTCTCCTGCACCTGTCATGGTAAGAACCGCCATTTTTTTTGCAGTATCATAATCCAGCCCGTGTTCTACTGCAAAATCAATCATATATTTACAAAAAAGGAAAAAATAAGCCGGGCCGCTTCCCGAAACAGCAGTAACAACATTCTGATATTTTTCTTCAATTAAAATTGTTTCGCCCACACTTTGCATTAATTTCATCGAAAAATTAATATCGTCTTCAGTGGCAAATTTTCCGGCAGACACGGCTGCAATTCCTTTTCTATATAATGCAGGAATATTTGGCATAATTCTTATAACCGGAATATCCCCGGCGTTTCTTTCAAAAAAACCCGTCGAAAGTCCTGCGGCAATGCTTAAGATAGTTTTTTTATTTTTATTATTGACACTATTTTTAATTACGGCAGCTATTTCATTAATATTCTGTGGTTTAACAGCTATCAAGATATATCTTGAGCTTATTATTATTTCTTTTATGCTTTTTAAAGATTTTATATTAAAAAGTCCGGTGTATTTTTTTATTTTTTCAGAATCAATATCAAAAATTGATATTTCATCACTTTTAAGGAAATTGGAATTTATTATTCCGCTTAAGAGTGCTCCTCCCATATTTCCAACGCCAATTATTCCTACTTTAAATATATTTCCCTTACTCATTTTTAACAGCATTCTTTTATTATTCTAATTAATTAAGATAAAAACATAATACACAAGCAAGTTGAAAACTGTTTCATAAAATAAAATTAATAATCTTCATATAAACCTTTTTCCCTCAAAACCTCCTTTTCATCAGAAGTTACTTCAACATTTGAAGGCGTTATGAGAAAAACTCTATCTGCAACTTTCTCTATACTGCCATTTAACGCATAGGTCAATCCGCTGCAAAAATCTATAATCCTTTTGGAAACTTCAGGAGTCTCATTTTGCAGGTTAACAATAACAGGTATGTCATTTTTAAACTTATCTCCGATAACCTGCGAATCTTCAAAACTGTTTGGTTCGATAACAAATACTTTTGTCTTCTTCTCCATCTTAACTTCTTCCAACTTCGTTACTTTTCTTTGATTTCTGAACCAGTGAGGATTAGCTGCCTTATCTATATCTGCTTCCTTGTGTTCATCAGCCTTATATAATTTAATATCTCTGTTCTCTCTTGAATATTTTGGCTTTCTCTTATTATCATAATATTTTTGAGGAACATTTTCATCGATATCTTCATCTATAAAACCTAAAAAAGTTAGAGTTTTTCTAAAAAAACCTGGCATTGTCTCTCCTTAAAGTAAGAAAAAATTTATTTAAAAATTGCTGACCCTATCCTTAACATTGTAGCACCCTCTTCAACGGCAATTATAAAATCATTACTCATCCCCATTGAAAGCTCTGATAAATTTAAACATTTAACAGAATTATTTAATTCATCCGATAAAATTTTAAGAGAACGGAATATTCCTCTTATATAATCAAAGTCATCGGTTAAAGGCCCCATTGTCATTAAACCACATATTTTTATATTATCATATTTTAGCCCATCCATAATAAAATTTTTAACATCATTTAATTTTAAACCATATTTAGTTTCTTCTCCTGAAATATTAACTTCAATTAAAATTTTCTGAACTTTATTTATGGATTTTGCAAATTTATTTATTTTAACCAAGGTATCAAAACTTTCAACAGAATGAATATATTCTGCTATCGGAACAATCTTTTTAATCTTATTGCTTTGAAGATGCCCTATGAAATGCCAGACAGGACTGCCTTTTAAGTTTTTCGATTTATATACAAGCTCATCGGCTTTGTTTTCTCCAAAATCAACAAGACCTGAGTCATATAACATTTGAACTTGTGCAAGATCTGCATACTTGGTTGCAGCAATAACACGAAGACCGGAAGGATCTCGTGACTTTTTTTTACAGACATCTTCAATAATTTTAAAAATTTTCTCCAGATTATAAGTTATTTTTTCTTTATCGGTCATATTTGCCAATAAGTTTTATTTATATTTTAACCGTAAAATTGCTAACAGAAATAATTATTTTATATTTCATTATATATTTTCCGGTTATTCAATCATTATAATCCCTGCCTGTCTGCCTGTGTTTTTTTCTTTCCTATAAGAGTAAAACAACCCTTCATTATCACAGCAAGTACATATGCCTGTATCGAAGATATTTTCCTTCAGTATCCCGGCTTTTAATATATCGTTTAAAATTATATAAACAAGATCAATAAAAAAATAATCCGTATTTCCTGCCCTGTTCATAAATTTTTTATAATCGAAAATTTCATTAAATTCCTGCAAAAACAAATTAAAAACATCTTCGTTTACCTTAAAACAGCATTTTCTTATTGAAGGGCCGAAAAATACATAAATGTCTTTTAACTGAGAATTAAATTTACCGGTAAAAATTTCCAGCACATTTAAAATTATCCGGTTTAAAACACCTTTCCAGCCTGCGTGAACTGCAGCCACAACTCTATTCTTAACATCTGCCACTAAAATCAAATTACAATCAGCTCCCATTACCATAAGAGGTATTTTTGGTATATCAGTCATTACTGCATCCGCGGAATATTTTAAAGAAGAATTTTGATCTGTAAAACCTGAATTTACATTTTCGGGTGTAAAGTTTTCTTTTAAGAAGCATTCGTCAATAACCAAAATTTTATTACTATGAATCTGATTTAAAGAAACCAGATTAATATTGCTGCCGTAACCAAACAAATTTAAAATCTTAAGCCTGTTTTTATAAACACTCGAAGGATTATCACCAACATGGTATGCGGTATTTAAGCCATTAAAATTATCGGTGCTCATTCCTCCTTTTCTTGTAGTAAAAAATGACAGAATTTTAAATTTTTCCCTGAAATTCAATGACGTAAATATTTCTGCATCATCAATTTTAATTTTTTTTATTTTCATAGAAAAATTTAATAATTATTTTTATCCTTTCGCAGGAATGTAGGAATGTCCAGCGCATCGTCTTCTTCATTAAATTTGATATTTTTTGTGGTTTCTTTTAATTCAGGAAAAATTTTATCTCTCTCAATTGCTTTTTTTGCATCATTTATTCCAGGTTCAATGGCTTCTTTCTTTTCTTCAACAGACTCTTTCTCGGGTTTTAATCTTTTATCGAAAAGTTTATCTTTAAAACCTGTAGCGATAATAGTAACCTTTATTTTATCTTTCATGTTCTCATCAATAACAGCACCGAAAATGATATTCGCCTCCGGACTTGAAGAATTCCTTATAATTTCCGCAGCTTCGTTAACTTCAAATAATTTTAAATCAGGACCACCTGATACATTAAGTAAAATACCTTTTGCCCCATCTATTGAAGCTTCTATAAGCGGACTGTTTATTGCACTCTGGGCTGCTTTGATTGCTCTGTTATCACCGGAAGCAATTCCGTCTCCGAGAAGAGCATTACCGGCATCTTTTATTATGGATTTAACATCAGCAAAATCGAGATTTATAAGACCCGGCAATGTTATAAGGTCGGTAACACCTCTCACACCTGCTTTTAATACATTATCCGCAAGTTTAAAAGCGTTAAGCAATGTGGTGTTTTCGTCTGAAATCTCAAGAAGCTTATCATTTGGAATAATAATCAGGCAATCAACTTTGCCTCTTAAATTATTTATGCCTTCCTCTGCCTGAAGCGATCTTTTAACACCCTCAAAAGTAAACGGCCTTGTCGTAACAGCAACCGTAAGACAACCTTCATCCTTTGCTATTTCAGCTATTACAGGAGCTGCACCTGTTCCTGTGCCGCCGCCTTCACCACAAGTTATAAAAATCATATCTGCCCCATGAACAACTTCCCTGATGGAATCATTGGACTTTTCTGCCGCAAGTTTTCCTATTTCAGGATTTGAACCTGCTCCAAGTCCGCTTTCTCCAATTAAAACCTTCCTGTCGGCATTAGACATCATAAGAGCTTGTGCATCTGTATTCACAGCAATAAATTCACATCCATTTAAGTTGTCTTCCATCATTCTGTTTACAGCATTGCTTCCGCCACCGCCAACGCCGATCACTTTTATTACGGCGTAATAATTCTTGTCAAATTCCAGGCCCACATTAACCCTCCTATTTTTCACCTTTTAAAATTTTATTGATAAAACTTTTAAATCTTTCAAAAAATCCACTGTTTTTTTTGTTTTTATTATTAATATTATCCAACTCTTCGTAATTATCAACCTGAAAAGCATATTTTAGTAAACCTACCCCGGTTGAGAATATGGGATTATTAACGACTTCGGAAGGACCTTCCACATCAACTGAAATTCCTATTCTTGCAGGCATATCAAAAACCATACTTGCCATTTGCAATAATCCCTTTATCTGGGAAGAACCTCCGGTAATAACAAGGCCACATGGAATTGATTTTATCAGATCATACTCATCTATTTTGCTTTTTATGAGCTGCAGCATTTCCTTAACCCGTGAATTTACTATATTATACAATTGGATGTTTAAAGTTGTTTTATTTGTATTGATATTCATATCACTCATGTTTGCCTTGTTTAAAATTTCGGGAAAATTATAATCAACATTTGCAAATCTCTTCTTGATTTCCTCAGCTTTATTGAACGGAATGTTCAACCCGATTGATATATCATTCGTGATAAGATCACCGCCAACCGGAAGGCAGTATGTAAATATCATTTTCTTGTTCTTATATATTGCTACATCTGTAGTTCCGCCGCCGATATCAAGAAGAATGACACCGCTTTCCTTTTCCTCACTCGTTAAAACAGCTTCAGCTGAAGCAAGAGCTTCGATAATAATATCATCGATTTCGATATTTGCAGCTTTAACACTATTTACGATATTTTTTACAAGCGAAGTTGATCCAAAAATTATTAATAATTCAACCCCAAGTCTTTCAGTAGAGAGCCCTATGGGGTCTTCGATTCCCTTTTCTCCATCAGCTATAAATTGTTTTATTATTGTGTGAATAACTTCATATTGCGATGACAGGTTTATCCTGTTTGTAAGTGAAATCAATCTGTCGACATCTATTTTTCTTACAATTTTATTAGGTGCGGCAATAGTAATTTCATTATAGTTATTTTCAAAAGAAATATGCTTTCCGGTCACACCGACATAAGCATTATCAATAAACAAATTTGATGACTTTTCAGCAGACTCTACCGAATCAAGAATGGATTTTGTGGATTCATTAATATCTATTACCAGGCCTTTCTTCATTCCCTTGCTTTTGGTGATCCCATAACCCTTTATCTCAACAACGTTGTTTTTTTTCAGTCTTCCTATTAATGTACAGACTTTTGTTGTACCAATATCTATTGCTACAATATAGTCTTCTTTACCTGGCAAATTTCTCCCCCAATAGCGACTTAGTTATTTTATAACCGGATTATCGGTAACTCTTAAATCAATTATACTATAATTAATATTTTCATTCTGTAAATCTTTAAAAATTTGTTCCAGAATAGTATTTTTTTTTATTATTTCATTGCTGTTTCCATATATTATAACCTTACCATCAATTGTTTCAAAAAAAATATTTCCCTCAGCATCGTTAAATATTCCGGCAAACTTTATTTTTCGTTTTATATCTTCACTTAAATATCTATATATTTCTGCTGAGCTTAAAACATTTTTTTTTGCAATTTTTTGTCCGATTTCAGGAACAAATTCAACAACATCTTTAGCAATAAGATAACCTTTATAATTTTTTAAATCATCTGCTATTTTTTCAAGAATTACTCCCTCATTGTCAACTAAAAAATAACTATTCTTATATAGTACTATTAATAACGGCGTTCTTTCAACCACATTAATTGTCAGGCTATCGGGAAAAACTTTTAAAATTTCAGCTTTTTTTAATCTTGCGAAACTATTAATTAAGTTATCCTCATATTTTTTTTTATCAATTTCAAAAATATTGGTTCCCGTAAGATCTTTAACTTTATCTGCTATATCCTCTTTTTTATAAAAGCTGTTACCTTTTATTTCTATTTTTTTTACCTTAAAATAATCACTGTTATAAAAATAATTCATCCCCAATATCGCGGCAACAAATAAACCAACCACCAGTAAAATCCATAGAACCGAAAGCCATTTTCTAAGGATTATTTTCCTTTTTCTTGAAGATATTCTTTTATCTTCAATAATTTTTTTTGCCATTTATATTCATGCCGGAAATTTTATAAAGTAATGCTACATTTTAAGACTTGAACAATTTAATATTATTTCAATTAATTTTTCAAAACTGATTCCCGCTGCAGCTGCTGCTTTTGGAACAAGACTTGTTGCAGTCATTCCTGGCATCGTATTTATCTCTAAAATAAATGGTTTATTACTCTCATCAAGAATCAAATCAACCCTTGAGACACCAAAACATCCTAGGCTGTTGTGGGTTTTGATAGCTAATTCTTTTACCTTAATTTCGATATCCTTATCTAATAAGGCAGGAACAATATACTCAGTTAAACCTGCCGTATACTTTGACTTAAAATCATAAAATCCGCTTTTAGGTTTAACCTCTACGATAGGAAGTGCTGTTGGTTTTTCTCCGATCAGGCTTACTGTCAATTGTCTTCCTTTTATAAATCTTTCAATCAAAATTTTACTGTCATATATCCCTGCAAAATTTATTGATCCTTCGAGCTCATCTTCATTTTCAACAATAGTAACTCCGATAGTCGAACCTTCTCTTGAAGGTTTTACAACTAAAGGATAACCTGCAAATCTTTCAATATCTTGCTTTATGTCATCCAAATTCAGCTTGTCACTGAAATTTAAGTTCATATATTCAGGTGTCGGAATACCGTCCAGAATAAAAATTTTCTTCGAAAATACTTTATCTATCGCCAGAGAACTTGCAAGAATACCTGAACCTGTATATGGAATTTTAAAAAGCTCCAGCAATCCCTGGACTGAACCGTCTTCTCCATATTTTCCGTGCAAAGCTAAAAATGCAACATCTATTTTATTAAAAACCGATATGTTATCACCTTTAAAATCTATAAATTCCGCATTATATCCATTTGATAAAAGCGCTTCATAGATACTCCCCCCGGTTTTAAGTGATATTTCTCTTTCTGAAGATATACCGCCGCAAATTACACCAATTTTTAACCCATTTTTTCTTGCAGAAATATTCAGATTTTTAAATTCAGTTGCTGTATCATTAATTTTCAAGTCCAACTATTTTCACCTCATATTCTAATTTTATTCTAAATCTTTCATTTACAAGTCCGGCAATTATTTTTGATAAATTGTATATATCTTCCGATGTAGCTTCCCCGTAATTTTCAATAAAATTTGCATGCTTTATTGAAATAGCCGCTCCGCCATAAGAAAAACCCTTTAACCCGAGACTGTCAATAAGTTCACCTGCGGTTTTTTTTGAATTTAAGGGATTTTTAAAAAAACATCCGCAATTAAAACTGCCCAACGGCTGGCTGGCTTTCTTTTTTAGTATATTTTCCCTTATATTGTTATATATTAGTTCTCTTTCAGTTTCATCTTTTTTTAAAAATATTCTGGTTATAACAGCAAGATTATCTATCTTTAAAAATCTGTAGCCATATTTAAAAAGCTTTATCTTTTCTTTTAAAATTTTATTTTTTGAAATTCTTAAACATTCAATGCTTTCAACATAGTCACACAAACTCTCCGTCTGGTTTCCGCAATTTCCGGATGCCGCTCCTCCAACCGTGCCTGGAATCCCGGCAAGAAAAGAAAAATCATATTTATTTTTAGCACATTTTATTATAAATTTACCCAGATTGCAGGAAGCTCCGGCCGTAATATGGCCGCCGTCATTAAACTCAATATAATCAAACTTTTTACCCAGTTTGATTATAACGGTTTTACCGCAATCTCCAATTAATGTATTGGAACCTCTGCCAATAAAATAATAGCCGGTACCACTACTCTCTAAAAAAGAAAGCAATGATATCAAAGCATCTTCAGAATTTGCTATTATGAAAATCGGACATTTTCCGCTTAACCTGAAAGTTGAAAGATTTCTGATTTCATAATCAAAAAAAATATCCAGATTATCAATTTTATTTATAGCTAAAAGAGTTTTTATTTCATTAATTTCCATTTATCAATTAT
>JAJFVM010000073.1 GCA_021371805.1 bacterium | reverse complement strand
CAGAAATTATATTTTTAATATTCAGGTAACTTTTTGATGGAGGAGGGGGGCCGATACAGACTTTCCTGTCAGCCATTTTTACATGCAGACAGTCGGAGTCAGCTGTTGAAAAAACCGCCACACTTTCAATACCGAGTTCTTTGCATGCCCTGATAATTCTGACTGCGATCTCTCCTCTGTTTGCTACTAAAATTCTTTTAAACATATTTTTAAGTTTTTAGCCTTTATCGTCTTACATTTAAAAATAGTGTTTATATATATTGATATTTAGAAAGTTTTTATAATCATCATTGCCTGGTCATATTCCACCGGTTCCTCATTTGTTACAAGTATTTTTTCCACAATTCCGTCATAATCTGAATTGATTTTATTCATAAGCTTCATTGCTTCAACAATGCATAATGTGTCGCCTTTTCTTACCTTTTTACCGATAGTGACAAAAGGAGGTTCTCCAGGGGTCGGTGAATTGTAAAAAACACCGACTATCGGGGATTTTACTTCAATTATGTTTTTATTATTTGACATATCTTCCGGTCCGGCGGAAATATTTTTTTCAGTTGTTTTTGGCTGTTCAGCCAGGTTTTCGGAAATTGGACCTGAGGGTTTTTCCGTTGAATACTCCAGATCTCTTAATCTGCTGAGTTCAAAATTATCAGCTGAATTTTGTGTTTTTATTTTACCGCTTTTATTTAAAGTTAACTTGATGTCGCCTGATTCAATCTTTATTTCATCAAGATTGCTGTTTTCAAGAAGTTCGATAATTTCTTTTATTTTTTTAACATCCAGATTGCTGATATTTATCATGTTATCATCCTTATCGGGTTGCTCATTTTCGCTTTTTCTCCCGTTTTCTTTAATAAAAAAGTCATTTTTATTTATCGATTTTAAAATTTTTTCAGACTCTTTTTGTGTTAATTCATAAATTTCTTCTTTTTTTAATCCATCGATGGGATTTGACCTGAGTTTCTTCTTCTGTTTTAAAAATTTTATTGTTCTGTCTGGGAAGAAGCAATAACTTAATATATCTTCTTCATCCTGTGAATATTTTTTTAAATCTGATTTGCAGCTTTCATACAAATCTTCATTTTTTAAATCCGATATATTTTCAATGTTTTCGTAGCTTTTAAGAACATTTAAAATATTATCATCAATTTTATCCGGTAATTTGCCAAAACTTCCTTTTAGCAGCAGCTGCATTTCATCACTGATAATCTCCCATCTTTTATCACTGATTAAAGTGTTTAAAATAGCCTGGCCTCCTATAATCTGACCTATCGGAGTAGACATGGAAGGGTTTCCGACCTCTTTTTTTATTCTAAGGATTTCTTCAAAAACTATCTCAAACTTATCAATTGCGCCTATTTCACTTAACTGGTTTTCAAGCATAAGTATCAGCCATCCGGGAAGCAGATTTTTATTCAAATTACTGAAAAGCATACTGGAAAAAGTGATATTTTTATGTATATTCGGATAAATGTCTTTTTTGATTAATCTGTATAATTCATCTATTCTGTCTTTATTAAGTAAATGACTTATTTCACTATCTTTTAAGCTTAAAATAAGCGGAAAAACCGTTGGCAGGTTATTATCATAATATGATGACGAAATAAAGCTTAAATCAATTCCGCTGCAGCCATTAGTGAGTGCTTCAAAATAATTTGAAACCTGAAGTCCTTTAAGATTCTTGGTATTCAAATATATATCAAATTCATTTATCTTATTTAAATTCATAAAGAGCTCTTTTGATTTTTGCGGAATAAGAGTTGATTCCGCATCCTTGATACATACACTATGGCAGCCCAGACTTCGCAGTTCCGTAATAAAATCAATATAAAATTCTTCTTTTTTGTCTGGATCATATATGATTGTACCCTGACATTTTGAGCCGTTTTTTAATACCTCATCAATAGTAACCTTAAGGTTTTCGATATCGTTTAATGCATCATATATCCTGAATATTGAAATTCCATTTTTTGAAGAAAGCCTGATAAATCTTTTAATTATATCTTTTGGATAATAATCAAAATTAACAAGATTTCTTGCTCCTAATAATGCCTGAAGCGGAGTGCCGGACACTTTGGACTTAATGTATGATAATATTTCCCACGGAGACTTATCGAAGTTGTTTGAAAGCATTCTTTCAAAACTTGCTCCTCCCCAGACTTCAAGACTTTCAAAATTAATTTCATCAATTAATTTAAGTATCTCATCAAAATTTTTAATGTTTATATTCCCGGGGCTTAAATTTTGAAATATATCCCTTATGGTGGTATCTGTAATTTTAATTTTTCTCATTTTTTAAATAATTCAATTTAATTATCATAGAATTTAAAGCATAAAAACCATTATGCTTATTAAAAATATATGCCTTTTTCAGGATTTCTTTGCTATATTTTTCCGTATGTTTATTTTCCAGATTACCGCAGAATCAATAACCATAAAGAATTTCATGAATTCAATTAAAATAAAAGGTTTAACAGCCATATCAAATGCCTTTACGGCTAAAATTTTAAGTGCTATTCCGTGGTATACAGATGACAGTAAACCAAATAAATGAATATACCCTAAAAAGTAAATAACAGACAATCCGGTCAGGCAGGCAATAAGAGTTAAATATATTTTTTCTTTTATTATGTTTTCAAAATTCTCAAATATATAACCGGTTATATAAGCAGCAAAAACAAATCCTAATAAATATCCGCCGGTTGCACCCGATAATGCAGCCGCTCCGCTTTTAAAGCCTGCAAAAACCGAAAAACCTGCAGTTCCGATCATTAAATATCCAATCTGGCTTATTAAAGCAAATTTGCTGCCTAAAAATATTCCTGATAATAAAACCGTCATTGTCTGCAAAGTTATGGGAACAGGAGAAACAGGTGTATAAATAGAAACATTTGCAGATGCGGCCATCGCCAATGTAAAAACTAAGGCAAAAATCAGCTTAAGAACGATATTGTTTTTACTTAAAAAGGTTATATTTAATTTTGCCGTTAATGCATTATCCTGTGTTTTCATATTCGTTTTTCTGAGTAAATTTTTATAAAAATTATTGTTAAATTTAGATTGATGAAATCTGTTTATATATGATTAAATCTGATTTCAAAAAGAAAAGACGCTTGTCATTTTTTTTGGTTTCACATGAAAACCGGCATAAGATTTTTTACGCTAAATTAAAATCAAATTTTCAATTTTTAAAAAAATACTTTTCAGATCATGGTATTGCAGATATCTTTTATAATTTGTTTCAAAATTTTCCATAATATCAGCCAGAATTTCCTCTCTGTCAATATCTTTTTTTAATATCTCTTTTAATGAAACAGCATTACCGGTTAAACTGCTTTCATTGCCGGAAAAATTGCCAAATGAAATATTTGCGTTCAAACCTGCTCCTATATTTAAAAATGAAAGTCTGTCATGGTGATTTAACTCAGATAATATCCCGCAAATCTTATTTTGCTGTTTACCGTTTTCATAATATATATCATTTGGCCATCTGACCTTTATATTAATTTCATATCTGTCTTTTAACGATTCCAATATTGATATTGCCATTATCAGATTAATTTTATTAACATCAGACGGTTCGATTTTTAAGACAAGTATTAAAGTAAACCATAAACCTCCGGGTGGTGAAAACCACTTTTTATAATTTCTTCCTCTGCCTTTTTGCTGGGTTTCTGAAATAATCAGGACTCCGTTTAAATTTTTAAGAAAATCACCTGATCTATTTAATTTCACAGCCCTGTCTTCTAATTTCACAGCATGCTCATTTGTGGAATCTAAATTTTCAAAGTATAATATTTTTTTTCCGCAATGTTCTGTTTTGCAAAGAGCTAGAAATTTTTTCTTACTGAAATATTCCATTTACATAAGTTTCTTAATTTAAATTGTGTTTATGGTTTATTTTTTATTAAGTTTATATAAACATTTTAAATTTTATTTTATAATTTTAAAATGTTTATTTTATAATTTCAAAACAGCAATTACCGTAGTCATTTGGTTCTTTTAAGTTGAAACTATAAGAAAAAGCCATCGTCAGAAAGATACGGAAACATTTTAATATTGTTTTGGATACTGAAAGAGAGAGAAAATTGAATAAATTAGATAAGAATGAAATTGAAAATATTTTACCTCACAGAGATCCTTTTCTTTTTGTTGATGAAATTACCGATTTTATTCCCGGTGAATATGCGAAAGGTTTAAAATATGTCAGTGAAGATGAGTATTATTTTAAAGGCCATTTCCCCGGTAATCCCATTATGCCGGGCGTGATTTTGGTTGAAACCATAGCCCAGGTCGGAGCGGTAATGATGCTGACACTTAAAAAATTCAAAGGTAAGATAGCTCTTTTTGCCGGTATAGAAAAAGCAAGGTTTAAAAGAATAGTAAAACCCGGAGATATTCTTAATATCGAAGTAAAAATCGTAAGTTTAAAACTTAATGTTGGTAAAGGCATTGGCCGTGTACAGGTCGATGGAGAACTGGCATGCAGTGCCGAACTTCTGTTTTCGATTGTTTAGATTGCCATTGATATGACAGACTAATAATAAAATGGATAAGAAAAAAGATAAGATAGTTTTAATGTACCCCGGCCAGGGGTCTCAATATACCGGCATGGGTTTGGAATATCTTGACTGCCTGGATGATTTCAGGAATTATTTCAGTTCAGCTTCAGACGTAATCGAGGAAGACCTTCTTGAGATAATTTTTAATAAAAATAATTCTGGTTTTAAGCTTGAAAATACCCTCTACAGCCAGATTTCGATTTATACGATGAGTGCTGTTATAAATGATTATCTTTTTAAAAATTGTTTTTTAAAAAAGAATTGTGTCTTTGCTTTAACAGGTCATAGTTTGGGTGATTACAGCGCACTTTATGCAAGCGGGTGTTTTAATTTTGCGGACGGACTTAAACTTGTAAAGTACAGGGGGCAGCTAATGGCTGAGGCTAATGAGAAAATGGACGGGATGATGGCTGCTGTTTTAGGAACAGACTTAAGTACACTGGAAAGCAGTTTAATTGATTTCAAGAAAAGATACATCGAAGAAGTTTATATTGCCAATTACAACGACTATAGCCAGATCGTAATTAGCGGCACCCGCAGCAATGTGGAAAATGCGATAGAATTCTTAAAAGAAAAGGGGATAAGAAAAATTATCCCGCTTAAAGTAAAAATCGCCTCACATACACCTTTGATGAGAGAAGTTGCCATAAATCTGGGAAATTATATCAGAGACATGAAAATAGATAATCCTTCCATTAATTTTTACTCACCGACTTCATTGAATTATCCCGGAAGGGAAGAACTAAGTTTTGTTTTGGAAAATCAGCTCACAAGCAAGATAAACTGGGTGAAGACAATCGAATATTTGCTGAATAATGAGGCGGTTGATATTTTTATAGAAATCGGGCCGGGCAAAGTTTTATCCGGACTCGTAAAAAGAATTTCTGAAAAGAACAATAAAGATGTGTTAATTTTTAACACAGACAAGATGTCTGATATAAATAATTTTAAGGATTTTTTAAATTAATTTATTTATAAAACCAAATGATTTATTTAGCTTGATAAATGGTGAACAGGATATGAAACTTAAAGAAAAAATTTGTATTGTAACAGGAGGAGCAAGAGGCATAGGCAGGGAAATATGCAGTCATTTTTTAAAGGAGGGTGCTCTTGTCTGCTTTTTTGATTTAGATGAAACCGAGGCTTTAAAGACATTAAATGAATTCAATAAAGAGTTCGGAACTTTAAAAGCATACTTTTTTAAGGTGAATGTTGCAGATAAAGAATCGGTAGAAAGCAGCATTGAAGAAATAGTAAAGAAATTCGGCAGAGTTGATATTCTGGTAAATAATGCCGGGATTACTTCCGATAACTTAATACTCAGAATGAGTCTGGAAGAGTGGAAAAGAGTTATTGATATAAATTTAACAGGAACTTTTATTTGTTCAAAATATGTATCAAAGCATATGGTTAAACAAAAAAGCGGGAAAATCATCAATATGTCTTCGGTGATTGGAATAAGAGGCAACATAGGACAGTGTAATTACTCTGCTTCAAAAGCCGGTGTAATAGGTCTTACCAAATCTCTGGCAAAGGAGCTGGCCGGCAGAAATATCAATGTAAATGCAATTGCACCGGGATATATAGAAACGGAAATGACTAAAAAAATTGATGATAAATTCAAGGAAAAAATAGTATCAATGATACCAAGCGGAAAACTTGGGACAGTTGAGGATGTGGCAAAAACTGCTGTATTTCTTGCATCAGAGGATTCGGCATATATCACAGGAACTGTAATAAATTTAGATGGAGGTATGGGAATATAATGACGATTAAACCAAACTGCGGCATCAGAGTGGTAGTAACAGGTATTGGTACGGTAAACAGCATTGGTCTTTCGATAACTGAGTTCTGGAACAACCTTTTGGCCGGAAAATCAGGAATTTCAAGAATAAAGAGTTTTGATACTGAAAAAATAAATTCAAAAATTGCCGGGCAGGTAAAGAATTTTGAACCACAGAATTATATGAATGTCAAGGATGCTAAAAGAATGGACAGGTTTTCCCAGTTTGCCGTAGCTGCTTCCCTGATGGCACTTGAAGACAGTAAATTGAAAATAGATGAGTCCAATTGCAATGATACAGGAGTCTTTATCGGAAGCGGAGTTGGGGGACTTGCAACTATCGAAGAACAGAACCAGAGGCTTCTTGAGAAAGGTGCCGACAGAGTCAGCCCGTTTCTTGTACCTATGATGATCTGCAATATGGCTTCTGCGCAGGTTTCTATTTTTACCGGTGCGAAAGGTCCGGTCAGCACCACAACAACTGCGTGTGCGGCAGGTTCCAATGCCATAGGGGATGCCTTTGAAATAATTAAAAGGGGAGCGGCAAATGTTATGATAGCGGGAGGCAGCGAGGCCGCAATAACACCGCTTGGTATGGCAGGTTTTTCATCCATGCATGCCATGTCTACAAGAAACGATGAGCCCGAGAAGGCTTCAAGACCATTTGAAAAGGACAGGGACGGGTTTGTAATGGGAGAAGGAAGCGGCATATTGATATTGGAAGAATTAAATCATGCAATAAAAAGAGGTGCCGATATTTATGCCGAAATTGTCGGCTACGGACTTTCGGGAGAGGCTTTTCATATTACGGCTCTTGAGGAATCAGGAGTAAATGTAGTAAGATGCATGGAAAATTGTCTTAAAGAAGCAGGAGTTGAAAAGGAAGAGGTGGATTATATAAATGCACATGGGACTTCCACTCCTTTAAATGATCTTGTTGAAACCAATGCAATAAAAAAATGTTTCGGAGATCATGCTTATAAACTGAATGTAAGTTCAACCAAATCGATGCATGGGCATTGTCTGGGAGCCGCAGGCGGAGTTGAATCTGTCGCAACGATTTTGGCAATAAAAAACGAAAAAATACCGCCCACAATTAATTATTTCACTCCTGACGAAAATTGTGATTTAAATTACACACCCAATAATTTTGTAAATAAAAAAATAAATGTGGCATTAAAGAATTCGATGGGATTCGGCGGTCATAATGTTACAATTGCATATAAAAAGTTTGATTATTAAAATAGCTTTTATCATATCCGTATATCGGAGATTTTTTAAATATGACCGATTTTAAATGTAAGGCATGCGGCAAAATGTTGGATCTGGATGTGTTTCTGAAAGATCTTAAAGTATGCCATTATTGCGGCTATCATTATATGCTGGATGCAAAGACCAGAATAGAATATCTGGTTGACGAGTTTACTTTCAACGAAATTACGGAAAACATAAAAGCTGTTGATTTTTTAAATTTTACAGATGTAAAACCTTATAAAGATAGAATCACGGAATCCCAGCAAAAATCAGGTATTTCCGAAGCCATAATTACAGGTTGCGCAAAAATTGGCGGTTATGAAACAAACCTTGGCGTAATGGATTTTATGTTTATGGGCGGGAGTATGGGAAGTGTAGTAGGGGAAAAAATAAAGCAGCTTGCAGATTTTACTATTTCAAATAAATTTCCATTGATTCTTGTTTGTGCATCAGGCGGTGCCAGGATGCAGGAGGGAATTATTTCATTGATGCAGATGGCAAAAACTGTTTCAGCCATAAACAGAGTTAAGGAAAACAAAATACCATATATTTCCGTCATTACAAACCCGACAACGGGGGGAGTAAGTGCAAGTTTTGCAACAATTGCCGATATTATTATTGCTGAACCTGAAGCGCTTTTTTGTTTTGCAGGACCAAGGGTTGTCAAGCAAACCATAAAAAAGGAACTGCCGTCAGACTTCGGGCTTTCTGAGCGTAATTTAAAAAACGGACAGATAGACATGATTGTCAAGAGAAAAGATTTAAAGGAAGTAATAACCAGGCTGCTTAAATTATTTTCCGTCGGACAGTCTTAAGATTAATTGTTTTTTAAAAGAACAGAAGACGTGATATTAAATGTCATATTAATTTATTTATAAATGTGAATCAGGGACTATAAATTTAAGATTAAAAAATGTGTTTTAAAATTAAAATTTGATTTATTAATAAAAAGTAAATATACCTGGATAAGAAAACAATCAGGTAAAAAAAATATCCTGTATTAATTTTAATATGAGTGAAAAATTAAAAAACAAAAATGAATTCGATGATATTTCCGATAGCCGGCAAAAACATAATAATGTCAATGCCTTAGCCAGAATAGATAAGCCGGAGAGCGAAAACCATGCAATGGAAAGCCTGTTTAATTCACTTGAAAAAATTAATAGGATTGAAAGGTTTAATTTTTTATCAAAGCTGAATTTTAAACAGGCAAAGATAAACATTGCCAGCAAGATTAAAAACTTAAGAAAAGAAACAAGGATTCTTGAGAGAGTGTGGAAGATAGTTGAGCTTTCAAGAAATGAAAACAGGCCAAAAACAATTGACTATATAAATGATATTTTCAGTGATTTTGTTGAACTTTCCGGGGATAGGCTTTCATCTGATGACAAATCAATAACTGCGGGTATCGGAAAAATAAACGGAAAAACCGTAGCGGTAATAGGCCATAATAAAGGCAAAGATATTAAAGAACGGATAAAATATAATTTCGGAAGTTCTAATCCGTCAGGTTTCAGAAAAAGCCGGAGAATCATGGAGCTTGCAGACAGGTTTAATTTCCCGATAATTACTTTTATTGACACACCGGGTGCCAACCCTGCAATTGAAGCGGAAGATAATGGCCAGGCAGGTGCAATTGCAAAAAATATTGAATTTATGTTTAATTTGAGAGTACCCCTAATCGTTGTTTTGATAGGTGAAGGCGGCAGCGGAGGTGCTCTTGCTCTTGCAATCGGAAATTATATAATGATGCTTGAAAACGCAACTTATTCCGTAATTTCTCCTGAGGGCTGCGCTGCGATACTCTGGAAGGATCAGACTTCAACAAAACAGGCCGCTTCAATGTTAAAATTAACTGCAAAAGATTTATTAAATCTTAAGGTTATAGATAAAATTATTCATGAACCTTTAGGCGGTGCTCAAAATGAACCTGCCAGGATGATAAAAATCGTAGAAAGCAATTTGATGGATGCCTTATCACGGTTTGAAAATGTAAGCGGGGAAGAATTAAAACTGGAGCGGGCAAAAAAATATGAAATTCTGGGTTTTTATGAAAATTGATTTAAAAATAAATCACTGACCGACAATCAATATTGCCTTTCCGCCGATTGAAATATATGCGTTAGGGCTTGGGTACTGGCTTATTACAAGATTTTTTTGGACATCAACTTGAGTTTCCACATTGGAAATATCATAGGAAATATTTAAACTCTGCAAAATACTTACCGCCTTGTCGACACTTAGTTGAGTAACATCAGGCATCTGAATCATTTGTTCTGATGTAGCAATATAAATATTAACAAGATCTCCTTCTTTAACTTGTGTTCCTGTTTCGGGTGAAATGCTTAATACCTTGCCTGGCTGATAATCAATATTGGGAACCTTATTAATGATTACGTTTAATCCCATTGAATTAAGCTGTGAAACCACATATGAATAATCATAGCCTATAATGTTTGGAATCATTAAGATGTTCTGCCCAAGGCTGATTTTCAATTTTATATCCCCGCCTGTCTTAATTTCGCTGCCGGGCAGAGGATTCTGGGAAATAACGGTTTCTGCTTCAAAAAAATTGGAATATTCTTTTGATGTCTGGCTAATTTTTAATCCTGACTCATTTATTATTTTTGTTGCATCGGCAATATTTAAGCCAACCACATTAGGTGTTATTATAGCAAGGCTAGGTTCTTTTCCTTTGCTGATTATTACTTTAATGCTGCTTCCTTTAGATACCTCATTGCCTGCTTTAGGGTCCTGGCTTATTACATAGTTTTCCGGAATAGAATTATTATAGGAGTCAGATTTTTTTTCAATTTCCAGACCCCAAGAAGCAAGTGCTTCTTTTGCATTATCAAAAAACATTTTTTCTACCTGCGGGACCTTAATTACACTCTGGCTGATTTTAAGATTATTATAATTAATGGCGAAAACAATAAAAAGAATAAGAAAAATTGCAACAAGCGTATAGCTTACAGATAAATTAATAATAAGACTCAGTCTGGAATTTCTTTTGCTTTTCCCCAATGCATCTTCTCCGGAATCATCTTTTATTACGGGATATCCGTCAAGATGTTTAGGCCGTCTTTTTAAAAAAAGTAATTTATCTGTTATGGATTTTTTATTTAATTTTTTTTCTTTTTCTTCCTGCTTATCAATAATCAGAGGTTTCTGATATAAGAAATTTTTTAAGTCAGCTTTAATGGCCGAAACATTCTCGTATCTTTTTTGCGGGTCCTTTTCAAGGCAATGCATTACAATTTTTTCAATTTGCAAAGGGACACTGCTTACCAGAGAAGAAGGTTTAAGAGGTTTTTCATTTATATGCTTCAAGCTTATTTCAATAGAGTTGTCTCCTCTGAAAGGCAAATCTGCGGTAAGCATTTCGTACAGTACAACTCCCAGAGAATAAATATCAGTTGAATAACTTAAAATTTTTCCCTGTGCCTGTTCCGGCGATATGTAGTGGGCAGTACCGAGGACATTTATTGTTTTGGTCGTATCTTCAATTAAAGATTTTGCAATTCCAAAGTCAGTAATTTTGACAGTGCCATCAGGTGTAACCAGAATATTTTGTGGTTTTATATCCCTATGTATAAGATTGTTTTTATGAGCAACCTCCAGAGCACTGCAAATCTGGATCGCATATTTTGCTGTAACGGACGGACTTATAATTCCTTGTTTATCGATAATTTCTTCAAGACTTTGTCCTTCAATATATTCCATGCAGATAAAATAAGAACTGTCATACTGTCCCCAGTCATAAATTGAAACGATATTGGGGTCATTTAAATGAGCCAGTATCTGAGCTTCCTTTTTAAATCTTGCAACGAAGTTTCTTTCCGAGGCATATATTCTTGAAAGTATTTTTATTGCAACCTGCCGGTTTAACTTTTCATCAAAAGCAAGGTAAACGTCGGCAGTTCCTCCGCTTCCGACTTTATTTATCAGCCTGTATCTGTCTGCAATAATAATGTCAGTCATTTATAACCAATCTGTTTGTTATCATAGTTTTAAGATAATCACCGTTATGTTATCGTTTCCGCCTTTTTTGTTTGCTGTTAAAACAAGTTTTTGCGCAATATCTCTGGCTGTTTTATTTTTCAGTTTTTTTAATATATTTTCTATTGATATGTCTTTGATCATTGAATTTAATCCGTCGGAACAAATGATTATTATATCATCAGACTCAAAAGTGAATTTAAAACATTCAAGACTTGAAATCTCGTTGCCTCCCAGTACGCCGGTAAGATAGTTTCTCTGCGGATGGCTGAAAGTATCCTCATAAGAAATAACGCCTCTTTTATATAGCTGGAAAACCAGCGTATGATCTTCGGTAAGAAGGTTAAGCTTATCTTTCCTGAAAAGATATAATCTGCTGTCGCCTACATGAGTAACATATGCGCTACTGTTTAAAATAAAAAGGCTGGTTAGTGTTGTACCCATGCCGCTCATGTCTTCATTCTTGGAGCCTAAATCATAAATTTTTTTATTTGCATCATTTACCGCATCTATTAATAATTTCTGGATGTTTTTATCGTTTATTTCATCTGTATCTGTGGCTTTTTTATTAAGGTGATGTTCGTATTTTTTTTTAAAAAATGAAGAAAAATTATCTATGGCTATCCGGCTGGCAATTTCTCCGGCTTTATGACCTCCCATACCATCGGCAACAATAAAAAGATTACTGCCGTCAGCCAGGTAGCAATCTTCATTGTTTTGTCTGGATTTTCCAATATCACTTATTGCAAAATAATCCATAACGCAATTATAGTGCAATATTTAAGTTTATAAAATTATTTTAAGGCAATTTATGTTAAAAGCCATTTCCAATAAATAACTCTTGTAAAACTTTTCTTTTGGTAAAACATGGAAAGGAAAATTTTATAATACAAAACAGGTTGAAGTATACACTGTACAAGAAGGAGATGATTTGATTATTGTAACTGTTATTGTAAAATACTTTTAGACAATTAAATGGAGGTAGAAATTGGAAATAAGTTATGATAAAAAATACAATATTGCATTTATAAAGATTCAGGAAAAAACCAGTAAGGTGGAAACCATAACGTTAAGTGATGAAGTTAATATAGACATTTCTCCTGACGGAAAGCTCTATGGAATAGAGCTTTTAAATGCAAACAATCAGTTAAAGCCGCAGGATAATGAATTAGTTTTTAAAGATACGGTAACCGGTAAAAAAACAAAAATACCAATTGGTATAAGTTAACTATAAGATTTAATTTGGTGTTATTAATTAACATACCCTGAACCGTAATGGTATTTTATTGTTATCACGATGAGAGAGCAC
>JAJFVM010000225.1 GCA_021371805.1 bacterium | reverse complement strand
GGAAGCTCAAAAAGAGTCTAAAAAATAAAGAAATTATTAATTGCTCCTTGAAAATAAAATATTTCCCTGCTAATATTGTAAATAAGTTTTAAAACTAAGTTATGAATTGAAATTAAAGAAATAGGTTAGCTAACGTACTTTGTTTTTATATTATCAATATGTTGACTTTATATGCTAATCTGAAACAACTTCAATATTAATGAAATGGCCACTTTAGGAAAAGCAAAGATTTTAAAACAGATAAACAGGAAGCATATTTTAAATTTACTGAGGGAATATGATGAAATTTCGATAGCAGAATTATCAATAAAAGCCAATTTGAGCAAGCCGACTATTATGAAAATAATGAAGCACTATATTGGCAAAGGTTTTATTGTGATTTCAGGCAAGGGGAGCTCTACTGAGGAAGGCGGCAAGAAACCTAATATTTTTAAATTTAATGCAAATGGCGGCTACTCAATAGGAATGGTTATTACGGCAAATAAATTAAGAGCGGTCATAACAAATCTGAAAACGGAAATAATTGATAGCATAAGTGTGGATCTGGATTTCGATGAGGAAGTTGATTCGGTGATAGATAAGATTGCAAATTCATATACAAGGCTCATTGACAATTCGAAAATAAACAGCTCAAAAATTATAGGACTCGCAATTGGGATATATGGAATTACCAATTTTGACGAAGGTATTGTGGTTTACTCCCCGCATTATCCCAACTGGGGGAAAAATATAAAAATGAGGGATAAAATCAAAAAAAAGATATCGGATAACATCCCTATTACACTTGATAATATCAGCAGGTTTCAGGTTTTTGCCGAAAAAACACTTGGAGCTGCAAAAAATGTAAGTAATATTGTTTCATTGATGGCTGGTTACGGACTAGGCTCAGGAATTATTATAGAAAATGATATAAAACGGGGATTTCATAAAATAATGGGCGAAGTAGGACATATGATAATCAATCCTTCTGAGGAAATGCTGTGTTCATGCGGTTCAAGAGGGTGTTTTGAAATAATGGTTTCGATAGAAAGACTTAAAAAAATAATTTCTGACAAAAGAAACGAATATCCCGATTCGGCTATTTTTAAAATGTCTGATAACGGAAATTTAAAAAATTTAGCACCCGAAAAAATATTTGAAGCTTACAACGGGAAAGATAAATTAGCTGTTCTGGCAGTGGATGATATCATAAACTGGCTCGCAATAGGACTTGCAAACATAATATTAATTTATGATCCTCAGGTAATAGTACTGCAAGGAACATACATAAGGGCTGGAGATAATTTTTTAAAACAATTAAGAAAGAAAGTCGAACAGATTTCACTTACCAGTGTTAAAAAGGATACAAAAATTATATTTTCGGAGCTGGGCGAAATGTCGGGAGTTCTCGGAGCTGCAACTTATGTTATAAACAGATTTTTCGAATAATACCTGTTGTTATTGAAAAAGTTTTTGTTAAAAAGAGTTGTTATCAAGAAAAACATTTTTTATATAATTGGCTGGTTTTTTATCTAAAAATAAAAATTTTAATAATGAAGAAAAATATAGATTAGAAGGATTAATAAATATGTCTGATGAAGTAATTCTTAGCTTAAATAATATTTCTAAAAGTTTCCCTGGGGTAAAGGCTCTGCAAAATGTATCATTTGATTTAAGAAAAGGTGAGATTCACTGTATATGCGGTGAAAACGGTGCAGGTAAATCTACCCTGATAAAGATCATTTCTGGCGCTTATCAGCCAGATCCGGGAGGAACTATCTTGTTTGAAGGAAAGCAGGTTT
>JAJFVM010000071.1 GCA_021371805.1 bacterium | reverse complement strand
CCATTCCCATAAAGACTATCTTTAATACATTTCCGGACTCTCAATGCCAAAGCTTGAAACAATTGGCAGTAATTCATCGGTACTGAAACCAACTAATGCTCTTTCACATGCAATCATATTATTTCTTGTCGGTCCTATCGGGGTTATCTCTATATCCTTATTCTCTTTCACCTCAATAAACAGTTTAAAAATTCCGTGAGGGCATTCGACAGTTGAAATAATAGGCGAAGGAATAAGTTCAAGATTTGCCGGGTTAATCATTTTCCCCACTGCACCCAAAGGCATTGTCTCAATTATTCCACCGATTATTTTTAAAGACTGATATATCTCCTTAAACCTGATAAATATCCTGTCAAAACTATCGCCAAACCTTCCCAGGGGGACCGTGAAAGAGAAATCTTTGTATAATAAATAATTATCAGTTTTTCGTAAATCAAATCTTACTCCGGAAGCTCTTAAATTCGGACCGGTTAGCCCTGATATCTTTGCTGTTTTACCATCAATAATCCCTTTATCTTTCAACTTTTCAAGCAAAATAACATCGCTTAAAAACATATCTTCAACTCTTCTTATGCTTTTATAAAGCTGCGGGATAAGTTTATAAAGCGAGTCAAGGGTACTATCTTCAACATCCTTCTTCACACCGCCTATTCTTATGAAATTGGGTATCGTTCTTGAACCTGTAATTATTTCAATTACATTTAATATTTTTTCTTTTTCCATCAAAGTATAATTAAAAGCAGCCATGTTGCTAAGAATCATACTCATACTCACAATATAAGAAAGATGGCATATTATTCTGAATAGCTCACACAAGAGCATCCTGATATAAACAGCTCTTTTTGGCAGCTTTATCTGAAGCAGATTTTCTATACCAAGACAGAAACATAATTCCGGATAGACTCCTGCTTTATAATCGAGATTATAAAGCATGGATATAATCTTATTTATTTCATTGCTGTTAAAAATTATGCTGGAATTATAACGGCTGATTTCATCACAAATATAAGCATCTTTTATTACATCTTCATTTAACGAAACATAGATGTCAAAAGTATCCAGAGTTTCCGGAATCTGACTGAAAATGATTAAATCATTATTTATATCTTTAATATAATCTCTGTTTGAGTAATACTGCGAAAATTCATAAACTTTTTTAAGTGAATCGATTATGTCATTAAAATCAAATTTTAAATACGATACCGTATTTTTTACTTTTATATTTAATGTTATTAATTTTTCATAGGAAAACAAAACAATAAGCAAAAAATTATCTGATTTCTTATATTTTACCGCACTTAATGTATTAAAATTAAAATCAGGATTACTTTTCAGGCTTTCCAGAATATCAAACAAGTTCTCATAATTTACTTCAAAAAAGATGTCTTTGCCAAAATTATAAACAACGCCAATTTTACTCCCAAAATAAAAATTTAAATTTTTTTCAACGTTTTCGGCAAAACTGCCTATTATTTCTTCGCTTTTATCTTTTACTTCTTCGCTCATAATATTTATATTTAAAAACAAGTTTACTTTTCGTTATAACGGCTATGCTTTTTATTTACAATCTTAAAATTTATGGTTTTTCAATCAGCCTCAAAATAGAATAAATAAAAGCTTCAGGTCTTGGAGGACACCCCGGAACATATACATCAATTTTCAGCCTTTTTTTAAATTCATGAAGCAGATCATTCTCTGAACCACTATGGCTCAAACTCTCCAGAGCACATTTCCCCAAAGCAATAACCCACTTTGGCTGAACCATCTGATTGTATATACTAATAATTTTTCTCAATCCTTTTCCATTGTAAAAGCCCTGGAATACCAGAACATCCGCATTTTCAGGATAACTTACAAAAGAAACCCCGAATCTGCTGATGTCATAAACCGGTCCTGCTGAAGCTAAAACTTCCTGTTTGCAACATCCGTAACCCGCAACATATACATTTAAACTGCTTTTTATTAAAAAATTGCTCAATCTTTTCTTTCTTTATTTAAAAATTTTAGATTTTACAATATAAATCGAAGCCGTAACCATAAAGATCAAAACAAAAACTATAAAAAATAAACTAAGTTTTACGCTGACTAACTCCTTGAAAATCAAAAAGAACAGGGACAGCAATATAAAAATAAGAAAGATCAAAAAAAAGAAACCTATTGCAGCCATATTTGTAAGGATATTCGGATCTTTATTTAATATTACTACCTTGTTGGATAAATTTTTATTATCTTTTAAATCATCCCGGGACCCGCTGTTCCTGCCAGTTTTTATAAGAATCTTTGAGATTATAAAAATTAACAGGAATAAGAATAAAGCTATTAAAATCATTATTCCTAATGAAGTTAAATTTGAAATATAAGAAGCAATAGATTGTTCAGGCATATTTTCTTAAAGCTAATTAACAATATAAAAGACCGTTTTTAAAATTTACCATAATTAACCGGTGACTTCAATTAAATATTATTAAATCAAGTATTTAATGATAACTCATGTATATTATATATTACCAGGGCAAATTATACTTTACCTGTTAAAATTGTAATTAAATCTTTTTATTTATATAATTCTTATAGATAAAATAACTTTTACTTAAATAATTTAAAAAAATATTTGAGAACATCTTTGTTCCTTAAAAAACTATAAATTTCAACTGTAGAATTGTATAAACATAAAAAAAGTAAAAGAAATATAAATGCTTTAAAGACAGACAATATTTCCGTAATAAGAAATATTGGTGTTTTTTCGTGGTCAATTATCGGACTTCTAATAATAGTTGCATTATTTTTTTACATCGTTTATTTAATGAAGACTGCGATAATCCCTCTTCTTATAGGAATCATAATTGCTTATATGCTTATCCCTCTGGTAAAACTCCTTAGAAAAAAAATGAGGAAAATATTTGCAGTTTCGATAACATATTTCATTTTTATTGCAATAATCTTTGTTCTGATGTTTTTTATAATTCCTCTTGTCATCGAACAGCTTCAAACTTTTGTAGGGAAAATACCGTTTTATCTTGAAGGTATAACAAAATTCTTAAATAACTACTTAAAAAACAGTATATTAATGAAGAATCTCGGAAATATAATCGGCACTGAATCAATTCCTGCAGATTCTCAGGAAATTACAAAATATATTTTAAATGCTCTTAATTTAAATAATATCAATATTTTCCAGAGTGCAACTAATGTAACCAAAACTGTTTTTAATATGGTGCTTAATTTCATTATAGGTCCGATACTGGGCTTTTACATGTTAAAGGATACGGATATTATAGTTAATACATTTTTAAGAATTATACCAAAAAGATTTAAGTCCCAGACGGTTATAATTTTAAATAAAGTTAATAATGTTTTCGGAAAATATATCAGAGGTCAGCTTATAATTTCTTTGATAATCGGAATACTCTGCACTATTGTATTGTTGATTTTGAGAGTAGATTTTGCAGTACTCTTTGGATTTATAGCAGGCGTATTTAATTTAATTCCCTTCCTCGGACCTATCCTTGGCGCAATTCCGGCTGCGCTTACGGCATTATTCATTTCACCAATAAGAGCATTGCTTGTAATTCTCTTATTTGTTGCAGTACAGCAGATAGATAATTATTTTATTTCACCAAACATAATGAAATACCAGGTTGGTCTTCATCCGGGAGTTATAATTTTTTCGTTAATTGCCGGAGGAGCTGTTTTCGGATGGCTTGGTCTTTTGCTTGCAGTGCCTACGGTTGCAATTATACAGGAGATATTAAGATATTATTTAATTGAAAAAAAACAAAGCGCATCACGATAAATTTCCTTTATCGGTTTGCCTGTTTTTTGAGCAAGCATCCTGCATGACTCATACTCCGGAGAAAAAGTTACTGCTTTGCCTTCTTTATAACCAATTTTTATTTTTACTTCACCGTAAGGCAGTTTTACCATATCAAATTTGCGTTCCAATAAGTATCTTTTTACTTCCTGTCTTCTTATTCCTAAAGTTGAGGTCTCCGTAAATAAAATATCCAGAATTTTTTCAACGTCGGTCTGAATGCAAAGTACGTTTATTTTTACAGCCTGTCTGTTTTTTTTCATAAATATCGGTTCCGTCCAGGCATCCAGCACTTTTTCTTCAAACAGCTTTCCCATCAGATACCCCAGAATTTCAGGCGAAATATCATCAACATTTGTTGATAACAGAGCTAAATTTTCACTTTCAAATTTAAAATTATCTGCAGAATTCTCATCCGGATCAGAAAGTTCCCCTAAAACCAGCCTTAATAAATTCGGGGTATCCTTTTTTTCAATGGTTCCGGATCCGAAACCTGTATCTTTTACCTTAATTAAAGGAATGCCTCCAAAGCTTTTCACAAGGCTCTTGATTATTGCCGCTCCTGTCGGAGTTGTAACTTCAAAATCAAAATTACCGCTGTAGACAGGAACGTCTTTTAAAATTTCAAGCGTCGCAGGAGCAGGTACAGGCAAGATACCGTGCATTGTCTGGACAAACCCGCTGCCGAGCGGGATATTTGCGCAAAAAACTTCTTCGATTTCAAGCTCGGTAATCCCGATTGCGGTGCCGGCTATATCAACTATCGAATCAACAGCTCCGACTTCATGGAAATGAACCTTTTCTTTCTCAACCTGATGAACTTTGGCTTCGGCTGTGGCAATTATATCAAATATCGAAAGAGAAATTTCTTTTGACCTCATTTTCATGGAGCTGTTATTTATCAAATTTAAAATATCTGCATATGTTCTATGATGATGATCCTGGGTAGTTTCAACTGTAAATTTTGATGCACTTATTCCGGATCTTTTCACTTTTTCAGATTTAACTTCATATCCCCTGACATCGATTTTCCCAAGTTCTTCTTTTAAAAAATAAAAATCAAGACCAAGATCAATCAATGCACCTACCATCATATCTCCGCTTATGCCGCTGAAACAGTCTATGTATAGTATTTTTTTCATTAAAACCTTTCAAAAATATAATATGGAAAATGAAGTCTGACATCTGATTTAATAATAGGAGTGCTAAAAAAACATTAATACCCTAATTTTTTTAAAAGTTTTTTTACGTTAACTTCAAAGATTTCCTTAATTTCATTTTCCTCAAGTCCGGCGCCTTTTGCCACTCTTGTCTGCATATCTCCGCAGTAAAGATTCTTATGTACATGTGAGTCACTGTCTATGAGAAATTTTGCACCGGCTTCTCTGCCGGTTTTAACCACATGCCCGTTTGTAAGACAGTGCCCGCTTCTGCATGTAATTTCCAGATAAATTCCTCTTCTGGCTGCTTCTTTTGCTTCACCTGCGGTTATTAACCCGGGATGGGCAAGAATATCAACATGATCTGAATTTACCGCATTATAATCAGTGCCTGCTTCAACATTTTCAGAAATACTTTCTCCGTGAACAACAACCAGTTTTGCCCCGTTTTCTTTTGCATATTCTGCCAATTCCCCGATGCTTTTTGCAGGAATATTTGTAAGCTCAACACCGGGAACTGCCGTTATATCCCAATATCTTCTTGCAAGTTCGCAGTCCCTGGCTGCCGCTTCAATAATATAATCTATATTGGAGTAACTCGCATGATCAGTTATGCCTATAACCGAGTAACCATTTGCATAGGCAAGCCTTATAAGTTCAATAGGACTGTTTTCCCCATCAGATAAAAATGTATGTGTGTGAAAGTCGGCAATCATTTTCTTTCTCCGGACCAATTTTCAATTGTTAAATGAATTTTAATCATTTTATCAACATAAAAAATAAAAAACTATGGTACTCGGAAATTTTTTTTATTACCTGAATGGGGCTGCCGTTGTATTTACTTTTTTCTTTACAAATCTTACATTAATCCTGCTAATTCCCTTTTTTGCGCAGAAAGCTCAA